>JBEIFN010000640.1:0-1828 GCA_040382435.1 Alphaproteobacteria bacterium | reverse complement strand
GAGGGCGGCGAGCCCGTCGTATCCGAGCGCTTCGCAGACCGAGGTTGCGTAGGCGTAGGTGACGGGCGTGGCGCCGCGCGACTCGACGAACACGCCGAAGTAGGCGCCCCCGGGGGCATAGCCAGCGGTGGCGTCGACGCCGTCGCAGTCCTCGTCGGTGCCGTCGCCGTACGCATCGCCGGCGAACGGCTTGATCGTCGCGTCGTCGTCGTCGCAGTCGTCTCCCCCGGCGCAGACATCCGACGCGTAGCCGTCGCGATCGACATCGCAGTCGAACACGTCGAGGCGCACCGTTCCCGGCGTCGACGAGGCGGCGCCGTCGGACGCGGTGGCGAGGCAGTCCCAGTCGACGGCGGGGTTGAGCAGCTGCACCGTCGTGGTGTCGCCCGGGTAGAACGTGGCGCGAGACGTCATCGTCTGGCCACCGGCGCTCCAGGAGAAGGTGTAGGCGACGTTGTCGCCGTCGGGGTCGACCGACGGGCGCAGGATGGCGCAGCGAACGTCGTCGCCCGGCAACGCGGTCGAGGCCGTCAGCGTCAGCTCGGGCGGGGTCGGCGCGCTGTTCTGCACGGTCAGCACGGCGCTCGTGCGCTCAGGGCCCTCGCCGCCGGCGTCGGACGCCCAAGCGCTCACCGAGACCCTGTCGCCCTTACGGAACGACGAGACGCCCGACAGCGTCGCGCCGGTCGCGCCCGCGAGGTTGGTGCCGTTGACCTTCCATTGGTAGCGGAGCGAGACGGGGTCGCCGTCGGCGTCGTACGGCACGGCTGTGACCGTCGCGAGGTCGTCGGTGCGCAGCACGCCCGGCGTGATCTCGACCGACTGCACGGTCGGGACGCTGTTGCCGATCACGACCGACGCCGTGGCGGGCGGACCTTCGGCGAAGTTGGCGTCGATCGGGGTGACGGTGACCGTCCAACGGTCGCCGCGTGTCGTCGCCGACGCGGGGGCGAGCGCGCTGGTAAGGCAGGTGGGCTGGTTGCCGTTCTTGATCCAAGCGTAGGTGTAGAACACCGCGTCGCCTTCGGGGTCGACCGCGGCGAGGCTGACCGTGGCGAACAGGTCGGCCTCGGTGCCCGGGTTCGCTGGCGTGATCGTGACCTCGGGCGCGCCCGGAGCAGCGTTGACGCGGATCTGGACGGTGGAGCTGCCCTGTACGCCTGAGGTGTCCGTCGCGGTCGCCGTCAAGCGGTGCGTCCCGGCCGACAGCGTGGCGATCACCACCTCGCTCGTGCCACTCGCGTCTGGCACAGCGGCGCGGAGCACGCCGTCGCGGTCGCTCTCCCACGTGACGGTCAGGTCTTGCGGGGCGTCTTCGACGTCGGAGACGACGGCGCCGAGCGTGACCGCGGCGTTGGCGTTGACCACCCCCCCGTTGGGCGGAGAGGTGATGACCACGCTCGGGGGGGCGTTGATGCTGACGAGGACGTCGTCGACGCAGGTGGCGCCGAACGGGTCGGTGATCTTGAGGGTGACCCGGTGGTCGTTGGCGGAGAGGCCGGAGGTGGGGAGCCGGATCGAGCCGTCGGAGGCTGGCACCAGCAGTCCGATCTGCCCGTCTTTGTCGGAGCGCCACTCCGCGACGAGCGTCGTGGGGTCGCCGTCGGGGTCGGCTGCCATGCCCTCGAAGACCACGGTGTCGCCCAATCCGTACGCGGCGCCGGTGAGCGGCAAGAGGATCTCGCACGACGGGTCGGCGTTCGGCGGGCCGATGCTGACGATGACGCTGGCCGACGTGCTGCGACCCGCGGTGTCGGTGACGTAGGCCTGAAGGGCGTGCTCGCCTTCGGTCAAGCGGCCGAAGCCCTCGCTGACGCCTGTGGACGTG
>JBEIFN010000639.1:0-1831 GCA_040382435.1 Alphaproteobacteria bacterium | reverse complement strand
GTTCGAAGACGCCGTTCGGTACGCACGCGACCACGGCGTCGAGATCGTGGCGTCGAGCACGTTCGGTCCCGGCTCGGGGACGCGCCTCAAGGCGGACCCGGTCTCGGGTGCGGTCGCCGTGACCGGCGACGACCAGCTCGTGGTGATCGCGCTCCCCGCGCAGGGCGGCGCGGCGTGGGTCCAACAGGTTCGTGCGGCCGGCGGGCGCGTGCGCCGCCGCGTTGGTGAGCGCCTCTACGTCGATGTCCGCAATGCGCATGGCGGGCTCGGGCTCCCTGCCACACCCACGGCGATGGTGACGGCCGCCGCGTCGGCGCTCGGCGAGGACGCCGCCGTCGGGATCGCGATCGGGCAGGCGTTGGCCTCGGCGGGCGTCGATGTGCTCGCCTGCGGGGCCGAGGCCGACGCGCAGTGGTTCGAGGTCGGTGTGGCCGACTTGGCGCTGGCGACGCGCGTCGTCCATGGTGTCGTTCGTGCCGCGTCGCTGGCCGCGGACGGCGTCTGATGTCGCCGCGGCCCGTGATCCTCTTCGACGGCATCTGCGCCGTCTGTGACGCGGGCATGACGTTTCTCCTCGATGTGGCACCGGGCGCCTTTCAGTACGCGCCGCTGCAAGGGGAGACGGCGGCCGCGATCCGCGCGCGCCATGTCGAGGCGTGGCCAGAGGACCTCGACAGCATCGTGTGGGTCGAGGTGTCCGACGGGGTCGAGGTGGTGCGGTTCCACAGCGACGCGATCCTCGCGATCGCGCGCCGCCTTCCGTGGCCGTGGCGGGCCGTCGCGTGGCTCCGTTGGGTGCCGCGCCCGCTGCGCGACGCCGGATATCGGGCGTTTGCGGCGGTTCGGTATCGGGTTTTCGGCACCAAGGACGCGTGTCGGATCCCCACCGAGGCCGAGGCCGCGTCGTTCTTGCCCTGACCGCGACGTGACGGTGTTGGCCGTCGCGCGCACCGTCGGCGTCGCCGCGATACGCGGCAAGTCGGAGGCGTGCTTGAACGACCGCATCCCGTTCCTTGTCGGCGACGATCCTCAGCTCGCCACGTGGTTCGACGTCGTGGATCCGGCGACGCTCGATGCCGACTTCGCCAAGGCGCTCGGGTCGCTCGCTCCGCCGTCGCTCCGGCGGTTGGGTCCGGTAGCTGCGCGTGGCCACGCCGTGCCCGCGGTGCAGGTTCCCGGTTTTCGACAGGGTTCGATCCTGCGTTTGGCCCGCGTCGGCGGCGACGACGTCGCGGCGCGCGCGGCAGCCGCCTACGGCGCGGTGCGCGACGGTGCCCAGGGCATCGTGGCGTCGGTGCAGGCGGCCGACGTTGCCGATCCGGCCAGGCTCGACGAGGCGACGGCCTTGGACCCTCGCGCCACAGCGTGGGTCATCGAGCTGGGGCCCTCCGTTTCGCCGCGCGCGGCGCTCGACGCCGTCGCGCGCGTCGGTCGTCGGCGGGGGCACGATGGGATGCGACCCGCATCGGTGCGCTTCGACGCTTGGGCGGACGCCCTGATGGCGGGTGGCCCGGTGGACGAGGCCGAGCTGGCGTCCTCGATCGCGGACGCGTCGGTGTCCGTCTGGACGGCGGATGCGCGCGGCGTCGACGGCGCGGGTGCGGGGAGTGTGGTGCGTCTCGCCTACGTGCTGGCGTCGCTGTCGGCGACGGCCGCAGCGCTCGACGCGTCGGGCGTTCGCGTCGCACAGGCGTCAGGCGTCGGCGTCGTCTGGCCGGTCGGCCTGCACCTTCTGGAGGAGGTGGCGGCGTTGCGCGCGCTCCGGCTCGCTTGGGCGGCGCTGGTCTCGGCGTGGGATGCCCCAGCGCTGTCGATGCAGGTCAGCGCCATC
>JBEIFN010000638.1:0-1833 GCA_040382435.1 Alphaproteobacteria bacterium | reverse complement strand
CGCCGCCGCCGCCGCCTGCGACGTCAGCACACGCCGCGAGCATCCCCAAAACCCAGAACGACCGATGACCCATACATCCTCCTCGGGATCAGAGGTCCAGCGCGAGCCAAACCCGGACATCACGCCCGGGCTCGTCCCCGTAGTACCTCAACAAACTCGTCGCATCACGGTAACGGGCGTCGAGCAGGTTGCTCGCGTCCACACCGAGCTGAAGCGCGCGGTCCTCCAGTTGAAGCCGCACCCGCGCGGAGGCCCCCAGCAGCCCGTAGGCCGACGTCGGTGGGGCCAAATCCTCGGCGGCGGGGACCCGCGATCGCCCCACCCACTGACCTCGCAGTCCGAGGGCAACGTCGGCGAGCACGCCTCGGCCCGGCGGACGCCCCCACAGCGTGGCCGTGCCGCGATCGGGAGGTGTACCGACCACTTGCCCGGGCGCACCGAGCGCCTCGATCCGCACGAGCGCCGCTTGAACGTCAAGCCCGAGCGGCGCGTCGGGGGCCACCGAGGCCGCGCCGTCGACACCGTAGACCCGAACGTCGCGCGCGAGCGTCGCAAAGGTCGGGAACGCGCCACGCACCGTCACGTCGACCTCGAGGTCCCCGGCGGCGTTGCGGCTCGGAAGCGCCTGGATCCAGTCGAGGACGACCTGACCAAAGCCGGAGACCTCACCCGTGACCCAGCGATGCGCGCCAGACAGCGTCATCGACCCGCCGATCGAGCGCTCCGCACCCAACGTCGGGTCGGGTACGACGAAGATCGGCAGCGTCGGCGCCGTTCCGAGCAAGTACAGCTCGTCCACGCTCGGCACCCGCGCGCCGGTCGACAGATCCATCCTCAGGTCGAGACCTTCGCGCAGCAGGTGCGCGACGCCCCCCACCGACGCCGAGGCGACCGTCCACGACCGATCACACGCGACCCGTGCGTCGATGGGGCGGCAGCTCGCGGCATCGAGCACGCCACGGCGCTCGTAGCGGGCCAGGTCTTGGGGAAGGAAGAAGGCCGACCGCCCGACATGATCGACCCGCAAACTGAGCGAGACATCGCCGCGCGGCAGACGCAGACGCTCCCACGCGAACGCGCCCACCCCGGCGCCTCGGTCATTGGGAAGCAACGGCAACCCGCTGTACAGGTGCTCCGAGAACCGGACTTGAAGACCGACGCCACCTTCGACGTCGGCCACCCCCCACCGCAACGCCGGGTGGGTCCAGCGCGCATCGAGCGACTGGGCGCGGCGCACGAAGTGGTACTGAGGCCCCGTCACGGCGTCCCGCACGGTGTCGTACTCACGCCGGTTGTTGTTCTGAAAGGCATAAAGCGCCTCGAAACGCCCCCAACCTCCGGCAACATCGAGGTGTGCCGTCACCACATCGTGGTCGACCGCCTGCGACGGCCGCTCGAAGCGATAGGTCGACCGCCAGGACTCCGCGCCGAGCGGCAGGTCGGCCGACACCGCGTCCGCCAGCGCCTCGGGCGTCGCGGCGCGCTGGCCGAAGAACACGCCCGCCCCCAACGCGTAGCGGCGCCAACCGACGCGCAGCGTGCCCGGGGCGAACCGAAACCCGGCGCTGACCCCGAGGTTGCCGGTGCGGCTCGCGGTGTTGCCGAGGACGTAGTCCGGCGCGACCAGCGCACGCCCCACGCTCCCGTTGGCTTCCATGCGCAGCGTCAGCCACGAGGCCCGGGCCGGCACGACGTCGAGACGAGCCGCGAGGAACCCACGAGAACCGTTGCTCGACCAGGACGCGCGCGCCATCCCGCCGACGCCGGGCGTCGTCCGAAGCGCAGGCGGGGTCATCAGGATGACGCCCCCGAGGGCGTCCGGCCCGTACCAGG
>JBEIFN010000637.1:0-1839 GCA_040382435.1 Alphaproteobacteria bacterium | reverse complement strand
GCGCCGTTGGCGGCCGTCGCGGGTGCGACGACGACGGCGGGTGCGGACGGCGCGGCGGATGGGAGCGCGGCGAGCGGCACCGGTGTCGCTGCGCCTGTCGCCCCGGTCGGCGCGGCGAGCGCGCTGACGCCGGATCCGGCGGTCGGGGAGGCGCTCGCGGCTGCGGGGCTCGGCGACCAAGTTCAGGGTGTGATGGTCGGGGGCGAGGTCCGGCTGTCGGGCGTGGTCGCTGACGCCACGGCCAAAGTGCAGGCCGAGAAGGTCGTCCTGGCCCTGCCGGGTGTGAGCGGCGTCGACAGCAAGAAGCTCGTCCTCGTCTCGGCGCGCGACGGTGGCAAGCACGTCGTCGAAGCGGGCGATAATCCTGGTAAGATCGCGATGCGCTACTACGGCGACGCCAAGCTCGGCCAAAAGATCCTCGACGCCAACCCGGGGGTCACCGCGACCTCGCTGCGCGTCGGCCAAGAGATCAAGATTCCCAAGCTCCGCTGACGCGCGCGCCTCGGCCAGAGGTTTGCGGGGGGTTCGCTCGGCTCAGCGCCATAGGCGTGTGACGTGCCCCATTTTGCGCCCGGGGCGCGCCGCGCCCTTGTCGTAGCGGTGGACGTAGACGTCGGTCTCTCCCCACATCGGCAGCGCGACGTCGATCGCATCGGCGAGCAAGTTGGTCATCTCGGCCCGGCGCACCACCCTGCGCGGATCGCCGAGCGGCAGGCCGACCGCCGCGCGGATCGCTTGGGCGAACTGGCTGGTGGCTGCCCCCTCGATCGTCCAGTGACCCGAGTTGTGCGGGCGCGGAGCGAGCTCGTTGACGCGCAGATCGGCGGGTCCGTCCACGCGGAACAGCTCCACCGCCAACAGGCCGATGAGGCCAAGCTCGGTGGCGATCCGCGTCGCGAGCGCCTCGGCCACAGCGGTGTCTACGGCGGGATCGGTCATCGGCGCCGTCGTGGTGTGCAGGATGTGGTCGCGGTGGACGTTGTGCACGACCTCGAAGCAGCGCGTCTCACCGTCGGCTCCCCGCGCGACCAGCACCGAACATTCGGCGGAGAAGGGGACGAAGCCCTCGACGATCGCGGCGGCGGGTGCGCCGATCTCGGTCCAAGCGGCGTCGGCGTCGGCGGGTGATTCGAGCTTGGCCTGACCGCGGCCGTCGTAGCCGGCGCGCGCTGTCTTGACGATGCATCGTCCCAAGCGCGCTGCGGCGGCCGCGAGCTGTTCGGCGCTGTGGACGGCTTCGAAGGGCGCGGTCGGCACACCGAGGTCGCGGAGGAAGGTCTTTTCGGCGACGCGGTCTTGGCAGGTCGCAAGGACGCGCACGCCCGGGCGGACCTCGGCGCCGGCGTGGATCAGCACCTCGAGCGCGTCGACCGGCACGTTCTCGAACTCCAGCGTGACGACATCGACAGCGGCGGCGAAGGCACGCAACGCCTCGACGTCGTCCCACGCAGCGACGGTCTCGGCCGACGCGACGCGACCCGCCGGACCGGCATCGGGCGCGTAGATGTGCGTGCGGTAGCCCATCGGTGCCGCGGCGAGCGCCATCATGCGGCCGAGCTGGCCCGAGCCGAGAATGCCGACGGTGGCGCCTTCGGGCAGGGGGCCGTTCATGTCGGCGCCAGCGCAACGGCGTCGGTCTGCGCGGCGCGCCACGCGTCCAGACGTTCGGCGAGCGCGTCATCGGAGAGCGCGAGGATCTGCGCTGCCAGAAGCCCGGCGTTCTTCGCGCCGGCCTCACCGATCGCGAGCGTTCCGACAGGGACCCCGCCCGGCATTTGGACGATGCTCAGCAGGCTATCGAGGCCGGAGAGCGCGCGGCTCTGCACCGGAACGCCCAAG
>JBEIFN010000636.1:0-1841 GCA_040382435.1 Alphaproteobacteria bacterium | reverse complement strand
CGCGCGCTGGGACAAGATGGCGAAGGCCTTCACCCGCGTAGGCAAAGAGATCACGATGGCGGTCAAGGCGGGCGGAGGCAACCCCGACAGCAACCCCGCCTTGCGCCGCGCGGTCCAGAACGCCCGGGCTGTGAACATGCCCAAGGACAAGGTCGAAGCCGCGATCAAGCGAGCGCTTGGTCAGGACGCCGCAGACTACGAGGAGTACGTCTATGAGGGCTACGCGCCCCACGGCGTCGCCGTGCTCGTCGAGACGGCGACCGACAACTCAACGCGGACCGTCGCGAGCGTCCGCGCCTCGTTCAACAAGACGGGCGGCAACCTCGGCGCCACCGGCAGCGTCGCGTACATGTTCAAGCACATGGGCGTGTTTCACCTCGACCCCACCGGTATTGACGCCGACGAGCTCGAGCTGGACCTGATCGACCACGGCCTCGAGGAGCTGGGCGAGTCCACCGACGACGAGGGCGGAGCCGTCCTGGTCCTGCGCTGCGGCTTTACCGACTTCGGGAGCCTGCAGTCCGCGATCGAGGCGCGCGGGCTCAAGGTCAAGTCGTCGGGCGGCGAGTACATCCCCGAGAACGTGATCACCCTCGACGATGCTGCTGCCGCCGAGGTCCTCGCGTTGATCGACCGGCTGGAGCAGGATGACGACGTCCAGAAGGTCTTCCACAACCTCGGTTGACGTCGCACGCGCCGAACGCGAACAGGCGCAGAGCCCAGCGCCGCTGCTGCACCCGATCGGCTCTCGTCCAGCGTCGGCGCCTCGACTTCCGAAAAAGATCGAAGATCGCCTCAAGTCCGTTCGTCACGATCCGATGACAAGGCTGAGGACGACACCATGAGCCTGCAAGCCGACCGCAAGCGCCGCGAAACCCTCGCCGCTCCGCGCACGTTTCACGCTTCAAATGCTGAGAATGGCCGTTGGCGCCGCGCGGCGGTGACGCTCGTCCCACTCGATGAGGTCGATGAGCCCGTCGCAACGTGGTTCAACCGACCGATGGAGATGAGCAACCGTCCCATCGATCCCGCCGACCTCCCGCAACGCCCTGCGCGCGCGTCCAAGGCGGCACCGGCCGCCTCCGGACTGTTCGCGACCCTGTTCGGCTACTGAGCGCGCGGCACGAGACCCGACGCCCCGAACTTCCGTAGCTGCGCATCAACGACGCCAGGACATCCCGCCCGATCCGCACAACCGGCGCAGGCGTCGGCGAACGTGCGGAGCTGCGTACGGAAGTACAGCTCCATCACCGACGCGCTCCCGCGTGGTCGCCCGCGGTCCAGGCACGCCGGCCAGCCCACCAACGTGACGTCCGGGGGCAAGGATCGGCAAAGGGCGCCCATCTCTTCCAACGAGAGCGCCTCTTGCATCCACGGAAACAGTCCGAGCTTCTCCCGAACGGGCGCGACCGCGAGCGCCGTCCCCCACCGCTGCCGCACCATCGTCGCGAGCCCGTCGAGGGCCGACCCGTTGCGACGCAGCGCGAGCGTGTGGACCCAAACCCGGACGCCCGCGGCGTGAACGGCGTCGAGGCCCTCGGTGAGACGGTCCCAACACGTTGTCTGGCAGATCGCGTCGTGCAGCGCAGGCTCCGCGGCGTAGATCGGCACCGCGACGTCGGCGAGACCCGCTTCGAGGACCGCCGCGCGCGCCGTCGGATCGGCGAGCTGCATGCCCGACGTCATCAGCTCGATCGACGTAAACCCGACGGCCTTGGCGAGGGCGAGCGCGTCCCGAAACCGAGGATGCAGCATCGGCTCGTTCCCGCCGATGAACAGCCGCGTGACGCCCTCGGCCGCGCACGCAGCCGCGCGTCGATGTCGGCCCAAGGGGTGAATCG
>JBEIFN010000635.1:0-1843 GCA_040382435.1 Alphaproteobacteria bacterium | reverse complement strand
GTGCGCGCTTCAACGGGATGCTTCGCCGCATGGCGACGCGGACGCAGTTCGTCGTCATCACGCACAACCGCAAGACGATGGAGTGCGCGGACACGTTGTACGGCGTCACGATGCCGACGCCGGGCTGTTCGTCGCTCGTGTCGGTGACCATCGAGAGCTGAGGAGGCCGCTGTGGATCCGTTCGTCGCACTCGGTGTCGAAGCATGGATGGCCGCAGGGGCCGCGGTCGCAGGCGTGGGTGTCGGCCTGGCCTGGTGGATGCGCCCCAAACGCCCCGACGCTGGTGCAGCCGGCGTCGCGTCGGGACCGGCGCAGGCGGGGGCGACCAATGACCTGGGGGCACGGCTCGCAGCGACGCGCTCGGGCTTCTGGGGTGCGTTGTCGTCGTTGCTCTCGGGGAAGAAGGTCGACCTCTCGCTCCTGGAGCCGCTCGAAGAGGCCCTGCTCCGTGCCGACGTTGGCGTGACGACGACCGATCGGCTGCTCGGGACGGCGCGCCGCTTGTTGACGGCGGGCGAGACGCGGGGGGACGTTCTCGCCGGCGCCTTACGTCAGGACATCGAGGGCCTCTTGGCCACCGTTGGCCGCGCGTTCGATTTCGCGCCCGTGGCTCACCCGCACGTGGTCCTCGTCGTGGGGGTCAATGGGAGCGGCAAGACGACCACGGTGGGCAAGCTGGCGGCGCGGTATCGAGAGGCGGGCAAGACGGTGGCCGTCGCCGCCGCCGACACGTTCCGCGCGGCCGCGGTCGACCAGCTCGCGGTGTGGGCGGAACGAAGCGGTGCGACGCTGTTCCGGCGCGATGAAGGCGCCGACCCCGCCTCTGTCGTCCATGAGGCCGTCGCGGCGGTGATCCGGGACGGCACCGATGTGTTGATCGTCGACACCGCGGGGCGACTCCAGAACCGACGGCCGCTGATGGAGGAGTTGTCCAAGGTGCGTCGCGTGCTTCAGAAGGTGCTCCCCGAGGCGCCGCACGAGACGTGGATCGTCCTCGACGGGACGATGGGGAACAACGCGCTGGCGCAAGCGCGCGCCTTCCATGAGGCGACGCCGCTCAGCGGTGCGGTGGTCACCAAGCTCGACGGCACCGCGCGCGGGGGCATGATCCTCGCCGTGGCTGCCGATCTCGGGCTCTCTGTCCCCTTGATCGGCGTCGGTGAGCGTGTCGAGGACCTCCGACCGTTCGACGCGCGCGCCTTCGCGGACGCCATTTTGGCCGACGCCTGACACGGGTCGTCGGGGGGAGCGGCGGATTCGGGTCTCCGCATGGACCTTGTGGGCGTGGGGGACGCTGGCGGTCGGTCGGATCCTCGCGACGGATCCGCTGGGTTTGGGGCCGCACGCGGCGGAGGGAGTTGCGGCGCGGCCTTCGTGGACCTGGCTCGGAGGTCCGTGTCCGCAGTGCTGGGCGACGACAGCCGTGCGCGTGCAGGGCGGCCGGCTCCTCGCCGCGCTGCACGCGCATGCCCCGGCCGCGCTCCTGACGGTGGGATTCGCTGTCGCGCCCGTCGCGGTGGCGTTGGATCGGGCGAGCCCGGCCTCGCCATGGGCGCGGATCCGGCGGCGCGCGCGAGAAGCTTCGGATGGCTAAAAATTCGCGTTCGTCCGCCGTTCCATTCCGATCTGGTGGGCGCTGCACGTCGTCTGATGCGATTTTCTTGTGCCGTCCCGCTTGCGCCGTGGGCGGGTTCGGTTAAATGGCGGGAGCCTTCGAACGGGGCTGCGCAAATCGCCGAGAGCGGTGAGAGCGCGCGGAGCCGAGAGGATGGCGCCCGGAGTGAGATTCCCGCGAGGGGTTTCGCTCGGTCTTTGACAAACAGCCAGTTTGAGAATCATTTAG
>JBEIFN010000634.1:0-1857 GCA_040382435.1 Alphaproteobacteria bacterium | reverse complement strand
GCAGCACCCGTCACATTCTGGGGGCAGACGCCGTCCGACCCCTGCTCGCTGATCGATCACGGCGACGGGTCCTACACCTTCGACTGCCCGGGAGCCGACCCCGTGTCGTTCGATCTGGCGACGTCCGCGTGTTCGGTCACCGACAACGGCGATGACACCTACACGCTTACGTGCCCGGGTTCGGCGCCGATCGTCGTCCGCGACGCCGCCGCGCCACTGTGCGCGCTGACCGACAACGGGGACGGGTCGTACCCCCTCGCGTGCGTCGGGTCGGACCCGGTCGTCGTGCGCGACGGGACCGACGCGGAGCCGTGCTTGGTCGCTGACAACGGGGCTGGCACCTACACGCTGCTGTGCCCCGGGTCGGACCCGGTGGCCTGGACGTCGGGATGCGAGATCACCGATATCGGCAACGACACCTACGCCCTGTCGTGCGTGGGCTCCGAGACCGTCGAGCTCGCGGGCGCGGGTGCGCGGTGTGGGCTGGCCCTCAACGGGGACGGCACCGCGACCCTCACGTGCCCGGGCGCGGACCCGTACGTCATCGGCGGTGGCTGCGTCACCACCGACAACCTCGACGGCAGCTACACGATCGACTGTCTCGGCGCAGACCCCGTCACGCTCACGCAGCCCGAGGGGTGCTCCGCCCAAGAGATTGCCGCCGGGGTGTTCCAGCTGACCTGCGGCGACGGGTCGGTCGTCACCTGGGAGGAAGCGCCGCCGTGCGCGCTCTCTGCGGCCGGTGGGGTGTTCACGCTGACCTGCCCCGGTGCTGCGCCGGTGAGCTGGACGGACGGAGCGTCCTGCGTCGTGACGATCGACGGCGTCGGTGGCACCTTCTTGGCTTGCCCTGGCTCTCCGGCGGTACCGCTCGGCTCGGGCGGTGGTTGCTCGGTGGTCGAGAACGTCAGCGGCACCTTTACGATGACCTGCGACGACGGAACGGGCGCCACGTGGGGCAACGGCGGGGCGTGCACGGTCAGCGAGGTCGCCGGTCTGTTCACGCTCGCCTGCCCGGGGCAGCCTGCTGTGAGCTGGGCGTCGGGGGAGGACGGGGCGTCGTGCACGGTGACCGACAACGCCAACGGCACCTTCACGCTCGACTGCCCGAACGGCGCGGTCACCATCACCGACGGCACGTCGGCGAGCGCCGGCGCGTGCAGCGTGGTGACCAACGCCAACGGCACCTACACGCTGAACTGCCCGGGGACGGGCACGACGGCGACGTGGAGCGACGGGGCCACCTGCGAGGTCACGGTGATCGACGCGAGCAGCTACTTGCTCGCGTGTCCGGGCAGTCCGGTCGCGCTGATCGAGGACGGCACGGACGGCGATACGCCCTCGGCGTGCACGGTGACGGCGGCCGCTTCGGGGGCCATCCTCGACTGCCCGGGGTCCGCGCCCGTGCTCATCCAGGACGGCCAAGACGGGGCGGGTTGTGACGTCGTCGCCAACGCCGACGGCTCGTTCACGCTCACCTGTGAGGGGACGTCGCCGGTGACGTTCACCAACGGCAGCCTCGGCGGCGGCGGCGTGGAGCCGGGCGAGCCTTGCCCGTTGGAGCCGGGAGCGCTGTGCATGAACGTGGTTGCGCCGTCGATGTACCTCGACGGCTACGACCTGCACGGCATCAACTTCAGCAACAGCACGCTCGACGGGGGCTGGTTCGACAACGCCGACCTGACGGGATCGATTTGGTACAAGGCCGACGCGGATCCGATTTACGCGCGCAACGCCGACCTGACGGACGCGATCCTCGTCGACGCGACCTTTGCCTATGCCCCGAACTTCAGCGGCGCGACGATGGTCGGGGTCGATCTCACCGACAGCTACCTCGATGACGCGATCCTCGACGAT
>JBEIFN010000633.1:0-1862 GCA_040382435.1 Alphaproteobacteria bacterium | reverse complement strand
TCGCCGAGCTTGCGGAACAGTTCGACGTTCAACACCCCGAGCGCGTCGTGCTTGGCCGCTTGAGGCTCCACTTCGGACGCCGTGAAGTCCGCGATCATCTGGCGGAGGGCGGCGTGGTCTTCGGTCGGGTTGAACAGCGAGTCGTAGGACATGGACACTCCGAGCGGACTGCAGACGAGGGGAGGAGTTCTAGCCGGTTGCCGAGGAGGCGGCGACGCGTGAACCCTATCGAGCCGCTGTGGTCGGCACCTGCGCGCGATCGAGCGCGGCCAACAAGGCCCGTAGGACGGGATCGAAGTCGGGCGGGACGTCGGCGCTGCGGACCCACAGCCGGACGCTGCGCCCTTTCCAACCCCTGTCGCCGGGCCACGACGCCGGTCGAAATCCGATTTCGACGGCGTGCGGCCCTGCCTGCGCCACGAGGACGACGGCGTCGTCGGCGGCGCGTGCGTCGACCAGCCGCCAGCCGTGTCCGAGCGGGGTGGGTTGCCGGAGCGCGCGAGAGAGCCGTGCTGCCTTCGCCTCGATCCAGGCGCGCCCCGCCTCGGTGGCCCACGGCGTCGTGGCGTCGGGCTGGATGAGCTGCGCGGTGGGGTCGGCGGACCCGGCGCCGTAGCGCGTTCGCTGGCGCTGGCCGCTCCAGAGCGGGATCTCGGCCAACCCCGCGACGGCGCGGTCGTACAGCTCCTTGGTGGCGCGCGACCGCCTCGCCGCGAGGACGTCGGCGCCGAGAAGCAGCGGCTCGGTGCCCGGTCGGGGCTGGTAGACGTTGAAGGACGGCAGGTCGAAGGCACGGCTCGCCACGACGCTCTGCTCGAACTCGTCGTCGGTCTCGTCGGCGTAACCGAACAGGATGTCGGTCCGCGTCAGGGTGTCGGGGGCTGCGGCCTTCAGCCGGCGGACCCAGTCGATCACCGCGTCGGGATCGTAGTCGCGCGCCATCCGCGTGATCACGCGCCGGCTTCCGGACTGGATCGGGATGCCCAACACGGCCCACCGGCCGCTCGCCAAAAGCGGGAGAAGTCGGTCGCCGTGTTCGAGCAGCAGCGTGGGTTCGAAGCTCTCTGCGGCGTAGAGGACCTCACCGGGCCGGTGCGCGTTGAGGGCTTCGATCAGCGCGACGACGTCGGTGCCGAGGTCGGTACCCCAGGCCGACAGGTCCGTCGAGACGATCAGCTGGTCGTGCTGGCCGGCCGCGATGCCCGCGTCGATGTCGGCGAGGATCGTGTCGATGGGCCTGCTTTTGGGGCGGCCCGTGGCTCGGCGGATCGCGCAGAAGCCGCAGGTGCCGAGGCAGCCCACGCTCGCCAGCACGTGACGGTAGGTCTCGGAGAAGTCGTTGCCCCCGTAGGGTCGGGTGGGTGTGGGGACCACCTCGTCCCAACCCAAGCGCGGCGCGTCGAGGGTTTGGACGAGCTTTTCGAGCTCGGGCGGCCCGAACCGCGCGGCGGCGGCGAACGGCGCGAGAGCCGCCTCCACGCCCTTCGGGTCGATCCGCGACAGGCAGCCCGTGAGCAGGACGCCGCCGCGCGTCCCTTCGAGCGCCTTCAACGCGTCGAATGAGAGCTGCGACTGCGCCGCGTCCGAGCCGCACGAATGGACGACGTGCAGGTCGACGTCGTCGTCTGTGGCGAGGGTCATGCCGTTCTGTTCGAAGAAGTCGGCGATCTGGCTGTAGACCGTGCCGGCGTACGGACAGCAGCGGAACGCCTGATGCAGGCGTACGCGGGAACCGGGGGCGACCGTGGGGGCCGTGCGGGTCATGCCGTCCTCGTCGGGAGCCGGTAGCATCGCCCGGAACGTGTGACCACGGCCACGGGCGGAGCGCGCCGCCGTCGTGCGTCAGTTCTCGTCGGTGGGCG
>JBEIFN010000632.1:0-1866 GCA_040382435.1 Alphaproteobacteria bacterium | reverse complement strand
GGTGTCAACAAGCCGCCGATGCTGCCGTACAGGTCTAGGCCCTCGACCCCGCGCAGCTCGTAGGAGAACCGGCGGAGGTTCGAGGTTCGTGTCCGCTGCACCACCATCCCGCCTGCTTTGATCGTGCCGGGACGCGCGGCCTTGCGCAGGACGCTGTAGGCGACATCGGCCTGAGCGTCGTGGTTGACGTCCTTGAGCTTGCCCCACGCCATCTCGTTCCAGGTGCCGCGCTGGCTGATCGCGTAGCCGTTCTCGGTGGAGACGTAGGTGCCTTCGCGCCGATCGGGGTCGAGGCGCGTGGCTTGACTGAACGCGTACCGCCAGTCGAGGGTGAGCGGGGCGCCGTCGAGGAAGCCATGGTGGCCGCGGAGCTGCTGGAAGACGAGCTGTTGCTCGGCCCAAGCGAAGCGCACGCCGCGGGTGTCGTTCGAGCCGGTGGGATCGTCGGCGTCGAACACGAGGGCGTCGTAGGTCGAGATGCGGTTGAGCAAGGTGGTGGAGACGATCTCGTGCTCCTTGCCGAGGTTGGCACCGACGACCGCCATTCCGCCGAGCGTCACGCGGTTCTGCGCCGACTGGAACGTCGTGTCGCGCTTGAGCTGAAGACCGCTGTCAGACGTCGAGAAGACGCGGCGGAAGGCGTCGTCGGCGTCCCAGCTGTTGGACCAGTTGAGCGAAAGGAGCGCACCGATTCGCTGGTCGTTGCCGGGCAGCTTCCATCGGTTGCCGACCGTGAACTGGAGGCTGCCATCGGGAGAGATGCGCTGGGTCGTCGGGTCCCAGCGGTTGGCGAAGCTCTCTCCGAAGGCTTCGAGCTCTTCGGGGGTGTAGCCGGCGTCCGAGAAGATCCCGCGAGGTTTGAGCGGCTGATCGGCCGCTCCCTCGGCGACCAGGGCCGGTACGGCGCGGAACCCCCCGTCTACACCGAGGAAGTCGGTCGGTCCTCTCGGCCCGACCTGCGCTTGGCGAAAGGTCGTCCCCGTGCGGGCGCCGATCGAGCCCGCCACCGCGATCACGCGTTGGGAGGGGACGCCACGCGTCCGAATCTGAACGATGCCGCCGCCGAACTCGCCGATCTGGTCCGGAGAGGGCGTCTTGAGGATGACGACGCCTTCGAGCACGGACGTCGGGAACAAGTCGAGAGGGACGACGCGCTTCTCAGGCTCGGGCGACGGCAGGGTGGAGCCGTTGAGCGTGGTCGCCGCGTAGCGATCGCCGAGACCACGCACGTAGACGTAGCGTCCGCCGACGACGGTGATGCCCGTGGCGCGTCGGAGGGCCTGGGCGGCGTCGGGATCGCCGGCCTTTCGCATCTGCTCGGCGCCCACGACGTCGGCGACAGCGGACGCCGTCTTGCGTTCTTCGAGGAGCGAAGCGGACGACCCGGTGATGCGTGGCGCCTTGACGATGAAGTCCTCGAGCGCGAGACCGGCGGGCACGAGGCTGAGCGCGACCGCCTCTCGCTCACTCCCGTCCACGGCAAGGTCGCGGACGATTTGGGCGGCGAAGCCACGGGCGACGACGGAGACCTCCCAAGTGCCGTAGGGAAGGTCTAGGGAGAAGGCTCCGTTCGCGTCGGTGACGGCCTCCTCCTCGCGGCCGCGGACGAGGACGCGGGCTCCCTTGAGCGGCGCGCCCGACTCGGCCCGCACGATGCCGCGCAAAGGACCCTTCGGGCCGGTCTCCTGCGGTGCGGGGGCCGTGTCGGTCACGGGGGCTTCGGCCAGGGCGTACCAAGCGCCGTCGGCGGTCTGCGTGAGGAGCAGCTCGGTCTGTCGGCCGGCGACCACCGGGATCGTGCCGACGCGGTCGTGCCCGTCGACGCTGACGACGACGTCGCCCGCCGGGGCGGACGCGCGGAAGCCG
>JBEIFN010000631.1:0-1878 GCA_040382435.1 Alphaproteobacteria bacterium | reverse complement strand
TGGCAGCGGTCGCGTCGACCCCGCGCTCTGTCTTGCCGGTCCTGGCCACGGTCGGCCGCCATCCGTCGGTCGCTGGGTGGGAGGTGTGGGGGCAGGGCAGCGGGGACCTCGGCGCGCGGCTGGCACGGGTCCTGCGGCGCGGTTGCGCGAGGGGCGTCGGCGCGGTGGCCTTGGGCGCCGATACGGCGCAACCCGACCCGCAGGCGATCGCCGCGGCGATCGACGCGGTTCATGCAGGTCTCCCGGCGATGGGTCGTGTGGAGGACGGCGGATTCTGGCTTCTTGCGGTGCCCGCCGTCCCCCGGGGCCTGCTCTGCCGCGTACCGTGGTCGTGCGCGTCGACGGCGACGGCGGTCGAATCCAGACTGTTGGCGTGCTGGCCGCAGGTCCACGCCGTTCGTCCGACCTTCGATGTCGACACGGGCCCGGACTGGCACCGTTGGCGCGCGCTGGCGACGACCGCGTGAGGGGGCCTGGAACGTCGTCGACGCGCCGTCAGCAGCCGCACGGCTCCCACGGAAGGCCGGCATCCTGCCAGGCGCGAACCCCGCCGGCGAGCGAGCGGACGTCGGAGTAGCCCATCGTCTGGAGCGCGTCGGCTGCCAGCGCGCTCCGGTAGCCACCGCCGCAGACGAGGATCAGCGTCGCCTTCGGGTCGGGGAACGCGGCCTCGACGTCGCGCTCGAGGATGCCGCGGCCCAGGTGCACCGCGCCGGGGATGCGTCCGGCCGCGACCTCGCGGTCCTCCCGAACGTCAATCAAGGTCGCTCCGCCCGAGACCAGGGCGTCCGCGGCCTCCTGCGCGGAGACTTCGCGGATGTGGGGGCGGATGCGCTCGACGAGGGCGAGGAATCCCGGGGCGTGCTTCACGGCTCCTCCTCTCGGTCATGCAGGGCGTGCTCGTGTGGAGTATACTGTGCCGTGCCCCCGGAGGTCCTCGTGATCGCATCGCTCCGCGCCCTCGCGCTCCCCGTTCTTGCGCTCGGCGCCGCCTCGTCGACCCCCGCCGCTGCGCAGCAGTACGCCCCGGGCGAGACGATCCAAGAGGCGATCTCCGCGCAGGTGACGGACGAAGGCTTCAACGCGATCGAAGACATCGTCGCCGACCTCGTCCCGACGCTGCTCGACGACGCCCTCGCCGGTGCCGGCCTCGGCGACATCGACCTCGCGGGCATCATCACGCTTCGCAACCTCGACCCTCGCGTCAACGTCCGGTCGGTTGAGATCACGCCGCTCACCGGCAAGCTTCGTCTGTCGGTCGTCGCCGACATCAACTTGGTCTTCGACACGAGCGGCTTGTGTTCGGGGCGGGGCAACGTGACGGCGGACTTGGTCGCCGACATCGATCTTCAGCTCAACGTCATCACCGACGCGCAGACGGGCAAGCGCGGCTTCGACGTCGTCCTCGAGCCGAACATCAACATCAGTAACCTCGACATCAACCTGCCGGGCTTCCTCTGCGGCGCCGTCGGCGGTTTGGCGGGCTTGTTCTCCGACTTCATCGTCGGCCTGATCCAGCCGACGATCGACACCGCGATCGCCGACCTCGAACCTACGTTGGAAGAAGCGCTCGCGGCGACGTCGATCGAGACCGAGATCGCGCTGCTCGACAGCACGCTCGGGATCAGCTTGGAGCCCAAGCGCGTGGCGCTCACGCCCGACGGCATGGAGATCGTGTTGTCGTTCGCGTCGGACGCCCCGCAGGCGGCTTGCATCGCGCCTTACGACCCGGGTGGCTCGGTCAAGACGGACAGCGAGATCCCTGCGATCACCTCGCTCGACCCCACCACACAGATCGCCGCACACCTGCCGGACGACCTCGTCAACCAGGTGCTGTACGCCGCTTGGCGCAGCGGCCTGCTCTGCTACACCGTCGAC
>JBEIFN010000630.1:0-1882 GCA_040382435.1 Alphaproteobacteria bacterium | reverse complement strand
GACAGCGCCCCGTTCGACACGGCGGGGCCGTCGCCCTACACCAAAGACGACGTCCTGCGCCTGAACCATGTCCAGGCCCTCGGAACGCACAACAGCTACCACCAACGGACCGTCCCGACGCTCGATGCGTCGTGGGCCTACGACCAACCGACGCTGACCGACCAGCTCGACCTTCACGGCGTGCGCCAGTTCGAGCTGGACCTGCACCTGAGCGAAGCCGACGGGTGGCAGATCTTCCACATCCCCAACGTCGACGCCGGGACGTCGTGCTTGCAACTGCGGGACTGCCTCGACGAGATCGAGGCTTGGTCCGACGCCCACCCGTGGCACCTCCCGATCGTGATCTGGATCGAGCCCAAGGACGAGGAGGTCGACGCGCTGGTGCCCGGGCTGTTGCCGATCACCGGCCAGTGAGACGCGTTCGACGCGTTCCTGCGCGACAACCTGCCCGAGGGCGAGCTGGTGACGCCCGACGAGGTCCGCGGCGAGGCCCCCGACCTGACGACGGCGATCGCCCAACACGGATGGCCAACGCTCGGTCAGCTCCGCGGCCGTCTGATCTTCTCGATGCTCGACAGCAGCGCGCACCGCAGCGAGTACCTCGCAGGGCACCCGTCGCTACAAGGAAGGGCGATGTTCGCCACCGGCGACCGCCCGAGCGATGCTTGGTCCGCGACCTTCAAGATCAATGACGCCGTGCGCGACGCCGTCAGCATCGCCGAAGCGCTCGCGGGTGGCTTTGTGACGACGTCGAACGTCGACGCTGCGTCGAGCAGCGACGACGACAACGCCGCGAGCCTCGCCGGCGCGCTCGCCTCCGGCACCCACTTCCTGTCGAGCGACTTTCCTGGGGGCGCCCCCGATCGCGCCTACGACGCGGCCATCCCAGGAGGCTCGCCCGCGCGATGCAACCCCGTCACCGCACCCGCCGACTGCACGGCGGCCGACATCGAGGCGCTCGCAGCCCCCTAGCGTCGCCTGACCTGCGGCAAGAACGCCTCGATCCGGGAAAGGCCCTCCCCGAGCAAGGCCTCCGAGGTCGAAAAGACGATGCGAATGCGCCCCTCAGCACCCGGGCCGAACCAGCGCGCCGCGCCGGGCACCACCGCAACACGCGCCTCCTCGCGCAAGCGTTCCACGAGGACGGTCGGATCGACACCGAGATGTTCGACGCTTGGAAACAGCACATAGGTGCCTTCTGGAGGCCGAACGGGCAGCCCCACCCGCGTCAACGCCGCCACGCCTTGATCGCGACGCGCCCGTAGATGATCGAGGAAGGCCTCGGCCCAGGGCCAGCCATCGGTGTAGGCCGCCGTCGCCGCCACCTGGCTCAGGGTTGCAGCCCCCGTCATCGTTGATCGCGCCGCAGCCACCGTGATCAACGCCTCAAGGGCCGCGTCGTCGGGCGCGACGACAAACCCGATGCGAAGCCCCGCGAGGCCAAAGGTCTTGCTGAAACCATGCACCGTGAACGTCCGACGGGCGATGTCGGGCCCGAGCGACGGCAGGCTCACAAAGCTGCCTCGGTCGTAGACGATGTCGGACCAGATCTCGTCGTTCATCACCCACAGGTTGTGGCGGACAGCCACCTCGGCGAGGGTGGCGAGCTCCTCGCGGGTGAACACCCGACCCACCGGATTATGCGGATTACAAACTCCGAGAAGTTTGGTCTTTGGGGTAATCCTTCGCTCTAGCTCCTCGGCATCGAAGCGTCCGGTCACCGGATCGACGGGGAGGCGGACGACCACGCCCCCTGCGGCCTCCACGCTGCTTTGAAACAGGAAATCCACCGGGTCAAAGACGATCGCTTCGTCGCCGGGACGGAGCGCGAGGCGGGCGACATGGAGCATCCCGGCCGCCGCGCTATCGACCGCCAGGATCT
>JBEIFN010000629.1:0-1898 GCA_040382435.1 Alphaproteobacteria bacterium | reverse complement strand
CGCGGTCGATCAAGAACTCGGTCATCACGAGGTCACCCTCGCAGAGCTCGTCAGCTTGGAGCCCATCGCTCGGGTCTTGCAACGCGCGACAATCGCCGGAGTCCGAACCGCCCCCGGGTCCGCCGCCAGGGCCGCCCGGCCCCGGACCCGGCCCACCGCCGAGCGTGCAGACGTTCTCCGTGTTCGGCGTGCCGAAATCCACCGTGGCGTCGATCGGGGTGATGCCGACACACCAGTCGATCTCCGAGTCGTTGCTGTCCTCGCGCAGGAGCGGGACATCCGGATCGAGCTGGATCGAGGTGCCGGCCACAATCGACGTGAAGGTGCTCAAATCGAGCTGGTCCACCGTCGTGCAGGTATTCGAGATGACCAAGTTCGTCGCAGAGAGATCCGTCCCTGGGTTCCAACGGAACTGAACGGAGGCCGAATAGAACGACGGGAACACCGACTTCCGACGCATCAACGCCCGACCGCCAGGCGCCATCGAAGCCGCGGCCCCCTCGAGCTCGATCGTCGCAGCCGAACCGCCAATCGCGAGCGTCAAACCGGCCGGGAAGATGGTGTACGGCGTGGTATTGACGACCTCGAGGTAGTCGGCGCGCGTCTCGGAGCCGACGAGCGGGCTCGTCATCGCCTCGACGATCATCAGGTCGCCGGGACGAAGCTCTTCAAACGTCAAGCCGTCGGACGGGTCGCGGGGGCCGCACGACGAGGTGTCGTTGCCGCCGTCGCCGGTGTCCGACGTCGCGGCGTCGCAGTCGTTGCCGACGCCGGGCGAACCGCGATCGAAGCTCGCACCGACGATGCGGGTGCCCGAGACGCACCAAGCGCTCGCCGCGTCGTTGGCCGAAGCCGAGGGAACGACCGCAGGATCCAGCGCGAGGCTCGCACCGGCGGGGATCGTGAACCCGGTACGGAGGTCGATCGCGTCGACCACCACGGCTTGCCCGCCGAGCGGCTGCGCCACCAGCTCCATCAGCTTCGCGCCCAGTACCAGACGCGGGAACTCGTACTCGCGATCCGGCGCGGCGTAGCACGGACCCGCCGTCGCCTTGCGCCACAGCACCGCATACTCGCCCGGATCGACCGGGTCGTCGTTGCCGATATAGTCGACCAGCTCGTCTGCGCCGTCGACGCGCACGCGCAACAGCTCGAGCGCCATCGGATGCGCCGAGACGTTGAGTACCTCGATGTAGGCCATCCGGTCATTGACGCCGCAGTCGGTGCCGTCGACCATCACCTCGGTGATCACCAACTCGCCAGGACGAACCTGATCTCCCGGAACAATGTCCGGCCGGAAGGTATCGGGAGCCCCGACGAACGTGTCTGCGGTGTCGCTGGTGTCGATCGGAACGACAGGCGGCACCCAGCAGGACGACGCGCTCGCACCCGGCGATCCGAAGTCCTTCGGCGCGGGCGAGAAGGCGGTGTTGAGCGGTGCATCCCCGTAGCACCAGTCCGCCTCGGCATCATTGCCCGATGCCACGGGCGTCACGCCCGGGCGCAGCTGGAACGTGTGTCCGGGTTCGATCGCCCACCCGATGTGACTCACGGTGTCGATGACCGTCGCTCCGCCACGAATCTGAAGGTTCGTCCCGGTGTTCGGAAGCTGCGCCACGGAGCCGTACAAGAAGTCAGGGCTGCTCAGCTCGGGGTTGGACGACGGACAGCGCGACGCGTTGGCCGAGGCCCCGACGGCGTACGCACCCGGCGCGAGCACAAAGCTGGTGCTCACCGTGGTCTGCGCCGCACTCGTCGCGATCGTCAGGCCATCGAGCGCGATGGGGGCCGACGTCGCGTTGTAGATCTCGATGAACTCGCCGCGTAGATCTTGGAAACACTCCTCGGGGTCGACGAAGAACTCGGTGATCACGAGACCACCGGTCGGCACCTGATCG
>JBEIFN010000628.1:0-1915 GCA_040382435.1 Alphaproteobacteria bacterium | reverse complement strand
GTACGCTCAAGGCGCACCTTGGTGGCTCATTCAACGACGATCGCACCGGGAAGGTAGGCAAACACACCGCCCACCTCGGAGGTCGCGCCGAGCAGCCGCGCCTCACGCGCAAGCTCCGCGGGCAACGCATCGAGAACGGTGGACATCGCGCCCGCCTCCGCTTCGCCGAGCGAAGCCACGAACGCGTCCCAAGGGCTCTCGCGGCGCGGCCACGCGACCGTTCGCACATCGCCTTCGAGGCCCGCGAGCTCCGCCGCGCGCGCCACCGCGACGTCGAGACCGCCAAGCTCGTCGACCAGGCCGTGCTCAAGCGCCTGTGCGCCCGTCCACACGCGCCCTTGGGCGACGCTGTGAACCTGTTCGGTGGTGAAGTCCCGGTCGGCGACGGCCGCTGAGCGTCCGGCCCGGACGTCTTCGACAAACGAAGCGTAGAACGCCTCCAGGTAGGCCCTGAACACCGACCGCCCCTGCTCTGAGAAGCCGGTCTGCAGCGACAACATGTCGGCGAGCGGGCCGCGCTTGAAGGCGTGGCGGGTGATCCCCCACGAGGCGAGCGCCGGCGAAAGGTCGAACTTCCCGCCGAAGACCCCGATCGAGCCCGTCAGTGTGCCGGGCTGCGCCACGATCCGGTCCGCCCCGGCCGACATCAGGTAGCCGCCGCTGGCCGCGTAGTCCCCCATGCTGATCACGACGTGCTTCCCCGCCTGCTTCGTCCGCTCAACCTCCTTCCACATCTCTTGGGCCGCCGACGCCGATCCACCCGGGCTGTTCACGCGCACGACGACCGCCTTGATGGCCGCGTCCTCCCGCGCCTCGGCCATCCACTCCGCAAACTCGACCTCGGTGAGCATGCCGTCGCCGCCCCAAGCCGACGTCGCGATGTCGTTGACGATCTGCCCCTCGGCGGTGATCACCGCGATCGCGTCGCCGATCCCCTCGGGCTGGTCTTGGAGAAGCGCATGCACCGACGTCAGCGGAGGCAACGCGTCCTCGTCGTCGAACGACGCACCCGGCGTCGAGAGCGCGGCGCGCCAAGCGGGATCGTCCGCCTGATCGAGCTCGGCGCGAACACGGTCGACGTAGCCCACCCCGTCGATCATCCCCCGCGCGCGCGCCGTCTCGGGATCGAGGGTCGGATCCCCGATCCAGCCGCGGACGACGTCCTCGCCAACGCCGCGGTCCTCGGCAACCCCCGACACCCACTGCGCCGAGAGGCTGTCGAGCAGCCCGTCGTAGGCCGCCGCCGCCTGCTCGGAGGGCCCGGTCCGCTCATAGACTTCGATGAAGCTCTTGTAGTCGCCGACGTGCTCATACTCGGGGACGACCTGGAGCCGATCGAGCGCGCCCTTGTAGTACGTCAGGCTGACGTCGAGACCATTGACCTGCAGGATCCCGGCTTCCGGGACGAAGATCGGGCCACAGGCGGCGGCGAGCGCGTAGGTCGCGTCGTCCAAGGTGAGCGGTGCCACGGCGACGCAGGGCTTGCCGGCCTGCTTGAACCGGCGGACGGCGTCGCGCAGCTCCTGCCAAGACGCCCAGCCCGCCGCGACCGGATCCAGCTCGAGGTAGACCCCGAGCACCCGGTCATCCGTCGCGGCGAGATCGATCGCACGCACCGTCTCGGCGACGGTCGGACGCCCCGGCGAGGCGGGCTCCCACCACGGCGCGACCTCGGGCTCGTCACTCAGCGCGCCCTCGAGGTGGACGTGCAACCACGTGTCCTCCTCGACCGGCGGCCCCGAGGGGACAAGCCACCACAGCGCAGCGCCGAGCACAGCCCCGCCGAGAACGACGCCCCCACCGACGAGACCCAACACGAGACCCCAGCCGCCACGGCGCGCCGCGGGTGCCGGAGGGAGCGGTGGGAGCGCCGAACCAGAGGGCGCAACCGCCGGCGTGGACGCCGCTTCGGGCG
>JBEIFN010000627.1:0-1918 GCA_040382435.1 Alphaproteobacteria bacterium | reverse complement strand
TAGACGGCGGTGTCCTCGGGGTTCGCGCCGCGGATGATCAACAGGCCGGTTCCAAAGGGTGACCGTGCCGCGCCGGGGAGCGTTTGGATGACCTTGACCGGGTCTCCGAAGGTGCCGGGGACCTTGCGAACTTCGGTCATCGTCAGGGTGCGCTCGGTGACCTCGACCTTGGGCCGTTCGGCGACGACCACCATCACGTTGGCGTCGGTCTCGAGCGGTTCAAGCTGCATCGCGACGTCGGTCGCGCGGCCCTCGACGACGGTGACGTCGAGCTGCGCGTTGCGGTGGACGAACGGCGAGATCAGCAGCGTCCAGGTGCCCGGCGGGACGTCGGGGAAGGCGAAGCGGCCGTCGTCGTCGCTATCGACGGAGACGTCGAGCCCCGCGATCGCGACGGTGGCGCCTGCGATCGGCGCGCGGGTGTTGGCGTCGGTGAGCCTGCCCGTCAGCGAGGGCGCGGCGGCGACGTCGACGCGCTCTTCGCGCCAGACGAAGACGTAGTCGAAGCCGAAGGTGCCGCCGACCGGTCCCGTCGGTGTGGTCGCGGGCGCGAACCGCATCGCGCCGACCGCCGCGAGGGCGGCCTCGTCGAAGCCCGCGCCGACCGGCGTCAGGACCCGCGCGTCGAGCAGCGCCCCCGCGGCGTCGAGCGTGATCTGGATCGGGACGCGGACCTCGCGGACGTCGTGCGGGGCGCCTTCGGGCCAAGCGGCCTCGACCCACGTCGCCACCTGAGGCGGCGTGACCGGCACGGCCTCACTGGCCGGGGTGGCCGACGGCGTGGACGGCGTGGTCGTGCCTTCAGGGGCCTCGGTTGGAGCCGGCGGCGCGGTTGGGGCGACGTCGGGGGACGGTGGGGCCGTGCGCGGCCCGCGCGCCCAAGCGAGGTCGTCGGCGCCGAGGAGGGCGACGGTGAGGACAGCGGAGGACAGGCGACGCAGCGGCACGTGGGGTTCCAAGACGGCGACTGCTTGTACCGCATTCGGCGGCTACCCGTCAGGCACATTCCGTCGCGGCTTCGTGACCGTCCTGCGAAGGCCGCGTGCAAGTCACGGCGGCACGCTTCGAAGCTGCGTCTGCGCACGAAAAAGGCCGCCCCGAGGGACGGCCTGCGAAGGAGTGAGGTGGCACCCGGATTCGAACCGGGGAATCACGGATTTGCAATCCGTTCCCTTAGCCACTTGGGTATGCCACCAGCGCCGGCTTGGTATCGCGTCCGCCGCCCGTGTCAAGCACGCAGCGGTGCGCGCGCCGGGTTAGCGGGCCGACAGCCGGGGGAAGAATGCGCGACGCGACCGCAGGGATGGTGGGGTGGCCAGCCAGCGCTGGCGGTGGCTTGGCGGCCGCGAGCCCCAGCGGCCGGCCCCCGTCGCGTCCCGCAGCGCCGCGCCCACTCCCAGGGGGACGTCCGACGGCAGGGACGGTGCGACGTCCAGCGTCCGCACCGGCGTCGCCGCCGCCTCCGGGCAGGCGGCCCGCGGGCGGTTCGAGCGGCGGTGGCTGGGTTTGGCGGTTCGGGGCTTGGACGACGGCGCTCGCGGCGGTCGCGGGCGTGGTGGCGGGGGCGGCTTACTGGTTCGAGATCGTTCGTCACCCGGGACCCGAGTTCACCCGTCGGGCGATCTTGAACGTCATCGCCGATGAGTCACCGGTCTACTTCAACGACGGCGAGACCCGCCTCGGCGCGTTCTTCGAGGACGAGCATCGCGAGCAGGTCGAGTGGGAAGAGCTTCCGCCCGCTTGGACGGCGGCCATCGTCGCTGCCGAGGACGAGCGGTTTTGGTCGCACGCGGGCTTCGATCCGCTCGGCATCGCGCGGGCGATGAAGGACAACCTCGTCGCCGGACGCTTGGTTGCCGGCGGGAGCACCCTGACGCAGCAGACGGCGAAGAACCTGTTCTACCGCCCGGATCGCAGC
>JBEIFN010000626.1:0-1922 GCA_040382435.1 Alphaproteobacteria bacterium | reverse complement strand
GGTGAGGGCGACGGCCCGGATCTGCCCCATGTCGTGGACGCGAGCGGCAAGTTCGTCACCCCTGGCCTGATCGACACGCACTCGCACCTCGGCGTCTACCCGTCGCCTGGCGTCAAGGCGCACGGGGACGGCAACGAGGCCGTCGCGCCGACCACGCCGGGCGTGTGGGCCGAGCACGGCGCGTGGCCGGAAGACCCTGGGTTTGAACGCGCCGTCGCGGGCGGGATCACGACGCTGCAGCTCCTGCCGGGGTCGGCAAACCTGATCGGGGGCCGTGGCGTCATCCTGCGCCCCCTGCCGGCCCGGGGCGCGCGCGCGATGCGGTTCCCCGACGCGCCCGAGACGCTGAAGATGGCGTGCGGTGAGAATCCGAAGCGCGTGTACGGCGATCGCGGCGGGCCGCAGACGCGCATGGGCAACGTCCACGGCGATCGCGAGGCGTTCTTGGCCGCCGAGCGCTACCTCGACCAGATCCGCGACGCGCGCCGCAGCGGCGATCCCGACGACCTGCCCGACCAAGCGCTCGACCTCGACACGCTCGCGGGTCTGCTGGAAGGACGCGTTCTCGCCCACGTGCACTGCTACCGGGCCGACGACATGGTCGCCTTCTTGCAGATGGCCGATGAGTTCGGCTTCAAAATTCGCTCGTTTCACCATGCGGTCGAGGCGTACAAGATCCGGGACCTGCTCGCGGCGCACGACGTCGGCGTCTCGACGTGGTCGGACTGGGGTGGGTTCAAGCTCGAAGCGTACGACGCCGTGCTGACGAACCTCGCGATGGTCGCCACCGCCGGGGGGCGCGCGATCGTCCACTCCGACTCCGAGATCGGCATTCAGCGGCTCAATCAGGAGGCGGGCAAGGGCTGGTACGACGGGATCGAGGCCGGCTTCGTCGTCTCCGAGGACGAGGCCCTGCGCTGGATCACGCTCAACCCTGCGTGGGCGCTCGGTCTGGACGGCCAGACAGGCTCGCTGACGCCCGGAAAGCGCGCCGACTATGTGGTCTGGAGTCAGCACCCGTTCAGCTTCCAAGCGGTCGCCGAGGGGGTGTGGATCGATGGTGCGCGCGTGTGGGACGCCGCCCATCCTGCGGTGTGGTCGGACTTCGTGCGTGGTCAGGAGGTGGCGCGATGATCGCTTGGTGGCTCGGCGTCGCCCTCGCGCAGACGCCCGTTTCGTTGACCGTCACCGTCCCTCCGTCCCTCGATGGCCAACCGCCGTGCGAGGGCATCGTGGACGCCACGGTGTACACCCCCGACGGTCCGAAGGTCGGCTGGGACGTGTTGTGGACGCGCGGCAAGATCACCGCCGTCGGGGAGTCGGTCCCGATGCCCAAGATGTGCCGCGTGCGCGTCGCCGAGGGCTGGCACGTGACCGCCGGCCTGATCGCGATGGGGACGGGCGTGGGGGTCGTCGAGGTCGACCTCGAATCGGTCACCCGGGACGACAGCGCCGGTGTGCCGGAAGCGCCCGCGTTCCGCGTCGTGGACGCCTTCAACCCCCGCTCGGCCGTCGTGCCGATGACGCGAATGGGGGGCATCACGACGGCGATGGTCGTGCCGTCGGGCGGTTGGGCGAGCGGCCAAGCGGCGGCGGTGTCCCTCGATGGGGGCGCTTGGGCCGACTCCGTGGTTTCGCCCCATGTGGGCGTCGTGGTCGACCTGCACGCCACGGGGTCGAGCGCGCGGACATGGCAGTTGCTTCACCAACGGCTCGAAGAGGCGCGTTGGTTCAACGGCCAGGCGGACGCCTACGTCGCGGCGGAGCGCGTCGGCGTGGGCCGCACCGACCTCAAGGCGTGGTCGGAGGTCGCGCTCGGCAAGGTGCCGCTGTGGATCCACGCCGACCGCGCCAGCGACCTCGAGGTGTTGGCCAAGTTCGCGATCGACGAGAAGGTTCGCGTCCACGTGCTGGGCGGGGCG
>JBEIFN010000625.1:0-1927 GCA_040382435.1 Alphaproteobacteria bacterium | reverse complement strand
CGTCGAGCCCACCCCCGACCGCAAGACCGCCGTCGTAACCGAGCCGGGCATGGCCGCTCCACCCGACGCCACCGACCTCATCGGGGCCTTCGACGTCGATGACCCATCGATGTCCGCCCGTCGAGGTCAGCGCGGGAACGCGTCGATGACCGGGGCCTCGTCCAGCGTCGCGCAGCCAGACGCTCCGCGGCTACGGGCTGTGGGCGCGCCGCCCCCAAACCCCGAACGCACGGCGCAGGACGATGCGCCACGGGCGGCTGCGCGTCCCCCGACCCTCGAAGCATCGCCCTCAGCCGACCCAGACGAACGCGAAGCGACAGCGCGGGTCGACCAACGCCCGGAGACCGCGGCGGCATCGACCGCCAGCACGATGCGACCCGCGTCTGTGGGCGCCGTCGGCTCGACCGCGCGCGTCGGCCAGCCGGGATCCGCCGCGTCGACACCCACCCACGCCTTGCTTCGCTCCACCGACGGTGCCTGGACACCGACCCTCGCACGCATCGTCGTCGCACCGTGGGCCGCCCCCAGCGCGTCGATGGCGGACGTCGCGTCGGCCGACCGCGCAGCCTCCGCCGAACGCGCGCCCGTGGCGGCTACGACGGCTGCGACGGCCGCTTCCGAGGCCCGACGTCTCGCAACGCCCAAGCGCGCGCGCGCGGTGGCGTCCAAGCTGCCCCGCACACGCCCACCCACCGAACCAGCCGCCGACGACGCCGAGCTCGCTGAGGCCGAAGCAACCGCCACGGAGGCCCTCGCAGAGCCGCCGCGCGAGCCGTTGGAGGACCCGGTGGAGCGACTCGCACGGATCATGGGCTGGCAGTCCGCTGCGCCTTCCGCGGCGTCGGACGAAGGCGTAGCGGCCGTCCGCGCCATCGTACTCCCCGACGCCTTCAACCCGGATCTGCAAGGCGGCGTCAAGGTCCGCGCCACCCCGCTCGGCGCCTACCTCGCCGAGACCGACGCCGAGATCGAGGCCGAGTGGCTCTCGCATCCCGTTGATCCCGCGCGCGCCACGATCGCGCGCACCGTCACGCTCGCGTTCGACATCGCCCGCTCCGGTCGCGTGGACGCTCTCTCGATCCAAGCGTCGAGCGGCGACACCGACCTCGACCTGATCGCACTGGCCGCGGTGCCCAAGCGACTCAAGCGCATCCCGCGGACGATCGAGGCCGAGCCGCTACACCACGTGCTCACGTTGCGCTATCTGCCCTCCACCGGCGGAGTCCAAGCGCCATGACGGTCCCTTCGTACGAGCCGCCGTGGGCACGCCAGCCTCCACGACGTCAGCGCTGGTTGGCCTTCGGCGCGATCGCGGCCGCTGTGGTGCTGGGCGGAATGGCCGCGCTCGAACCGCTCGGCCTCCTGCCTGCGTTCCACGGTCCCGGCGGCAAGAAGGGGCCCGCCCACCTCGTGCTGCTCCGCGCGCCGCCCAACGAAGCGACGAAGCCGCCCATTGAGCCGCCCGTCGAGCCCCCCCCGCCGCCACCGCCCGACGTCTCCGGTCAAATCGTGGAGCTGCCGCCACCCATCGTCGACGAACGACCCGACGATGCGCGCTTCCTCTCCGAGTACAACGTCCGGGTCGAGCGCGAGACACGCACCGAGCGGACGAGCGTCAACCCCGAGGTCCTTGCGCCGACCTACAGCGAGTCGTCGAAGTACGAGCGTGAGGAAGCCGAAGACCTCAACGTCGACCGCCCCTCCACGGGGGCGCGGGTCGGTGCCCGCAGCTTCGTCCCCGGACGCGACGGCAACATGGCGGCGCTCCCCTCGCCGCACGCACGCACGAACAAGGATGGACCCGACGACCCCGTCCCCGCGAGTCACGCGGCCTCCGCGCTCGCAGGCAGCCCCCAGAATGACTGGATCGATGCTCAGATCGGGGAACAGCTCGCGATCAACGCCCGGGAGTACGTCTACGCCGGCT
>JBEIFN010000624.1:0-1931 GCA_040382435.1 Alphaproteobacteria bacterium | reverse complement strand
GTCGGCAAGGGCAAGGTCATCCCGACCGGTGGCTTCGTGATCGAAGAAAAGTGGGTCGACGACAAGTGGGTCAAAGAGGGGCGCCAGCCGGTGCGCATCGAGGCGCCGACGTCGAAGCCGGGCGTCACCAACCACATCCAGTCGACCGCGATCTATCGATGGAGCGGCTCGTCGTGGACGTTCGTTACGGCAACGGTCGGTGGCTCGACGCTCGTCGGCATGCCCAACCCGACCGCCGAGGAGATCCAAGGGGCACTGACGACGAACGAGCAGCTGTTCCCGCGGCAGGTGGGCACCTGGTCGAAGATCATCAAGGTCTTTACGGTCGCGGTGGCTGAGGACCCCAAGGCGTCGTGGGACTCGTTCAAGGCCGTGGAGATCGACATGCTCGTCTCCTACGCGACGATCGAGGGGCAGGAGATCGTCACCTACATCGAGAGTCGGCGTGCCCGCTTCATGCGTGACGGCGAGTCGGGACCGTTCACCAAGATGATGGTGGTCCGCAACACCGCCGAGGCCAAGCAACGTAAGGCGATCACGGAGGAGGAAGCTGCGTCTGCGCTCACCATCTGGGAGCAGTCGTTCGTCGACACCATCGTCAAGAAGGAGATCCCGACGTTCCGTTCGCTGATCGACGCGTGCAAGTTCGCTTACGACACCCTCCATTCGGACTTGTCCGACGAGGACGTGAAGTGGACGTTGTTTTGGATGATGACGTCGGAGTACCTCGAGAGCAAAAGCAAGCTGGTGCCCAACCAGTTCGGGTGGCAGTTCCTCGAGGGCGCGCTCGAGAAGCGGGCCGACTTCAAGCGGATGTACCCGGCAGAGTTCCAGTACGTCCGCACTTCGGGCGACTACATCTACTTCGCGCGCGCGGACGGTAAGGCCAATGGGCAATGCCGGATGTTCTTCGTCGGCCCCGAGGAGGCGGAGTCGCCCGCATCGGGGGGGGGCGGCGGCGCGAAGGGCGCAGGCTTCCTCGCGGCGCTCGGCAAGGCGGTCGGTGTCGGCCCAACCTCATCGGGTGGCAGCGCGCCGGCTGTGTCGCTCAAGCCGCGCCCCGTCGTCGTGACCCACTTGGAGTTGCCCGTCGGCAACTATTGACGGTCGCTCAGCGCGGCGAGGAGCCGCGCGACCGCCTCCGGCGTCAGGCGGTTCGACGCCGCCGCCGCGTGGGTCAACCCGACGCTGGCGGCGGCGTGCAAGGCGCGGCCCCTCGGTTCGAGGACGTCGAGGTGGGCCCGGAGCGTCGCGTCGTCGCCGCGCGCGACGGCACCCGTGAGGCCGTCCACCCACGGGCGATCGTCGGGGACGCGGTCCAGCGCGTCGAGCGCTGTTCGTGCGAGGTGGACGAGACCTCTGCGCAGCGTCGAAGCTTGCAGTCCGGCATGGACGCCGACGTGCTCCGCGGCGAGGAGCAGCGCGACGAGATCATTCGCCGTGAGCGCGGCAGCCGCGTGGTACGCCGTCTGCGCTCCGGGCGGCAGCGCGAGCGGATGGCCGCCGAGATCGCGCGCGAGCCTTTCGGCGACGGTGACAGCGGCTGCTGCGCCGGAGATGCCGAAGGTCGCCCCGTTGAGTGGCGCGCCGCCAGACACCGTCAACGGGTCGGGGCAGGCGGCGAGTGGGTGGAGGACGCCGCGCGCCACGCCGTCGATGGGGCGAAGAATCTCGGCGGTGAGGGAGCCTGCGGCATGGAGCGCCACCGGAGCGGTCGCAGCGTCGCGCAGCGGGGCGTCAGGCAGCGCGCGGTCTGGCAGGGTCCAGATGTCGACGTCCCCGGGGGGCGACGCGGCGAGGTCGCTGACCAGGGTCACGTCGTCCCAGCGCGCGTCGCGGCGCAACGCGGCGTGTCGGGCTGCGTCGCGGACGAGCAAGGTCGTGGCGTGGCCCGCGGCCGTGAGCGCGGTCGCGAGGGTGGCACCGAGGCG
>JBEIFN010000623.1:0-1934 GCA_040382435.1 Alphaproteobacteria bacterium | reverse complement strand
GTGACGGTGAACATCGTCGAAGCCGTTAGAACCTGCGAGCCATCCGAGGCTTGCGCGCGCACCGTGTGCGTGCCGCGTCGCTCCGCCTTCCAAGGCGTTGTCCACGTTCCCGTCGCGTCGGTCGTACCTGACAGCGACGTCGATGTGCCCTCGACCACCACCTCGAGCGAGACATCGACGTTCGCGGCCGGGCGCATGTCGGCCAGCCGCGCCCGAACCGTCAGCGGAACCTCCTCGTCGGGCGCGTAGTTCTCCTGCGGCACTTCGACCGCCAACCGAGACGTCGCGGCATCGCCGACGGCCCACCTCAGCGCGTTCTTCCACAGACGCAAGTAAGCTTGGTTCCCTGCTCCCGCCGCCGCCTCCGACACCGACCAGCGCCACGACGCGTCAATGGTCAGCGCGACCGAGCGGCCCGCGCCCACCTCGCGCGCAGCGAGCACCGGCATCGGCGCGCCCGAAGGCGCGGTACGCGCCGGGTGCGACAACAACACGGTCGTCCCCGGCATCGCTTCGCCGACGACGTTGCTGCCGTCGACGGGATGGAGACGCGCCCACCAAGCCGCGGTCTCCGCTTCGTCCGGCACAAGCCGCGTGATCGGGTGACGCAGGCCGGCCTCGCTCAACACCGGCCGGAACGGCGCCACATCGGCTTCGCCCGGCGACGGCGGCAGCGCGACGGGGAGGATCTCGGACAACGGCGAGTCCGCATAACCGCCCATCGAAAACGACCGATCGCCGCCCACCATGATGAAGCCATGCCCGCCGCGAATCACGAAATCGCGCAGGTTCGTCAGCAACTTCGGCGCGTTGCGGTCGAAGTACGGCGCGAAGTTGAAGTTCTGAAAGACCACCACATCGAACGTGTTGATCTCGCCGTCGAACAGCTGCTCATACGGGAACGGGATCAGACTCAGCTCACGGTCGTCATAGGCCGACAGATCGTCGTCGGGCGTGCGAAGGATGAAGAAGCTGACGAGGTCGACCGACGGATCGCCTTTAAGAAACCTGCGTAGAAACTTGACGTCCCACGTCGGCGTCCCGGCGACCTGGAGCACCCTCAGCCGATCACGGACCACCGAGACGACCACCGGCAGGCTGTTGTTCGCCGGCACGGCGTCGTCGGCGTCGTCAGGGACGCGCACCAGCCATGCGACCCGGCCCGCCTTGTCGGGCGTGACGTTGAACACGGCCTCGGCGCGTCCGTCGGCGTCGAGCGTGACCTCGACCGTGGCGACAACGGCGCCATCGCGCGTCAGTTCGACGGGCACCCTCCTCCCGGCGTGTCCCTCGCCTCGGACCTCCACCGTCAACGCCATCGGCGTGTGGGCATACGCGAAGCCACCGCTGTCGGCACGCACCACAGCGAGATCGCGCAACGCACCTGGCGTCCCCACGCCGACCACCGTCAACGGGCCCGGAAGCTCCGGTGGCACCAGAGGCCGACCGGCACGGTGTTCGGCGCGGAGGGGGCCGCGGTCGATGCCGTCCGAGATAAGCACCACGGCGTCGAGCCGCTCGCCGACGTAGCGCTCCGCGAGACGCTCCAACGCGCCGGCGACATCCGTCTGCCCCAAATCGTAGCGAGGTGGCGGCCCGGTGCGGAGGTCGCCGCCGAAGTGGAAGACCTCGACCCGGTCCCCCGTCACCGCGGCGAGGCGAGCGGTGGCTTCTGTGCTGCGGAGCACGCCGCCCTCGGCCACGCCGAGACTCGACGAGGCATCGACCAGCACGGCCGTCCTCCCAGGCACCCGCCGTCCCGACGCTTCGACCCACGACGGCCGCGCGAGCACGACCACCACCGACGCAAGCCCCATCGCGAGCAGCACAGCCTCGGCCAGGCGCGCGCGCCCATCCCCGGACGGCCTCGACGATCCCACCGCCGCCCACCAAGCGGCCACCGCGAGGAGGGCCGCCATCGCCGTCCACAGCGG
>JBEIFN010000622.1:0-1935 GCA_040382435.1 Alphaproteobacteria bacterium | reverse complement strand
GCGGTGAAGACCGAACTGGTGGCCCGCAAGATCGTGGTGCGGGGCCGGGGTCGTAGCGACACGGTTTCACTGGTGGGGGCTGAGCCGGTTGCCAAGGCAGCGTCTCCGGCAACGGCGTCGCGCGCCGCGCGAACGTCGCCCGGATCGCGCGGCCGAGCTCGGGCCCGAACGTGAACCGCTGGGCCAGCAGCCGAATGTCGTAGAAGTCCTTCATTCGGCTGTTGGCGAGGTCGAGGACGACCATCGCCTCTAGCTTCTCCGCGATCGCCGTCTCCGGCCGGTAGCAGCGTAGCGTGGGCGCGGGGAACGGAAGCAGCGTGGGGAGCGTGGCTGTCTCGGGGAGTGGGTAGACGGCGTCGCCAAGCCCGATGTCGACCTGCACCGGGAGCCGTGCACGGCCGAGGTGGGCGACGAGGCGGACGCGGACGCCCAGGTACACCGCGTCCTCGCGGATGGGCGTGCCCACGACCGACTCGGGATCGAACGCGAGTCCGTCGTCCTCGACTTCCGTCGTGCAGAGGGCGCGGAACCGTTCGACCATCGCAAGCACGTCGGGCTGGCCGCGGCCGAGCAGGTCGATGTCCCGCGTCGCTCGGTGGGGGCGTCCGAACCAGACCGTGAACAGCGTGGCGCCCTTGAGGACAAAGTCCTGGCCGCCTGCCGATTGGGCGAGCCGGTACAGCAGGCGCTCGTTGGCGTACCGGACCATGACGTCGAGCGCGACGTCGCCGGTGGCGCGGGCGTGGCTCACGAGCCGGGCGTGGACGGAGGCGGAGACGCTCACGACATCGCCACGAGGTAGGGGCGCATCACGCGCTCGACGCCGAGGTGCTCCGCCACGCGCCGCAGCTCCGCGCGGCCGCTCCGGTAGCGGTCGAGGTAGTCCCTCAGCGCGGCGACGGCGACGTCGAGGCCGATCCGGTTGCGGTGCTTGAACACCTCGGCGACGGTGCGGGCTGGCGAGGTCACCCGGACGTCCACGCCATCGACGGAGTAGGACGCGACGCCCTCCGCGAGGAGCTCGGGCGTCGTCCAGGACGCGCGCAGCGGCGGGTGGTCGAGGTGGGGTCGGCGGGCGCCGCGTGGCAGCAGGATCCACACCTCGTGCGGGCTCTCGGTGGTCAGCTCGTGGAACCGCAGGGCGGAGAGCAGGCCGACGACCGCACGGGGGACGCGCAGCGAGACCACGGCGAGCTCGTGGTTCGACCCGGCGTTGCGCTCGGGCAACGCGTACAGGCCGCGACCCACGCGATCGATCGTCTGCTCGGCGACCATGCGGGAGAGGGTGGCCCGTGGGATGCCCCGGTCGACCAGGTCGCGCGAGCGCATCACCCCTCGCGTCGCGAGGAGGTCCAGGACCCGGGCTTGGCTTGATTCGTTACGCATGTGATTGGGACCAGGTGTATGCACTTCGGAGCGAGGAGGCAACCGGGGCTCCGGTGGGACCACGTCCCCGCGGTCCCGGATCACCACCCGCCGATCTCGCGTCCACGAGCTGTGTCGCAGGAGCTCACATCCGCAGCACCTCTGGAAGAACGGGGAGGGGTCGTGCGGGATCGCGGTGTCTTGTCGGATGGTGACCGGTTTGAGTTCGGTCGCTTCAACGACGCTCACGGGCGGATGGGGTCTTTGGGGCGCTTCGCCGTCTGCGAAGCCAGGGTGGACGAGGGCGGCCGCGCGAGGTGTGCGGCGTGACGCTGTGCGGCTTGCGTCGCGAGGTCAGATGATCGTCGATGTGTGCAGCGCCGAATCAAGGGGATGTCAGCCGCTCGGAGAGTCCATGAGCGGCGGGTCATATGAGGCCATGAAGGTCGACGACGCTCCCGTGCGTCGCCGGAACATCGTTGGACCTGGACGTCATGGGGTACAGTTCGCGAAGCACAGATGGAAGGATCGTTCTGGACGATCCCGTTTGAAGTCAGCGGGTCTGACTTT
>JBEIFN010000621.1:0-1940 GCA_040382435.1 Alphaproteobacteria bacterium | reverse complement strand
AGCTCCGCGCGCCAGAGGCTGACCGCGGACCCGTCGTCCTCGACCGCCACGAGCAGCACATCGGCACCCCCGCGCAGCTTGAGCGGACGAGGCCGCGTCAACTGCGGGCTCCGCCGACGGGACCAAACGCGGGGAAGCCATCCCCCGTCCACCAGCCTCGTCCCTGCACGAGGGCCCCGTCGGCGCCGTCATCGGGCAGACACGGGAGAATCCACGGCGCGAGCCTCGCCAACGCCGCGTCAGCCGCCAACAACCGCGCTCCGAGGCGAGCGCGTTCGAGGCCCTCCGCGGCGCGCCACGTCGCGTCCGCTTCCACGCGAACGCCCGCGAGCGCCCGAACCGCGGCGGGCACCGCGTCGGACGCCCCTTCGAGCCATGCGCGTACGACGTCATCGACGGCGAGGCGGAGCGCGCTCTCGACGACGTCGACCGGATCCTCCGCACGCGCGGAGACGCCGACCACGAACGACGCGCCCCATCGCACCGCGACGGTGGTCGCCTCGAGCGCCAGATCCAACGATGCCCCCGTGCCGCCAGCGTACATCCACCAACCGCCGCCACCCGAAGGGTCGGCGTGGACCCCAGCGTGGTGAACGAGCCGCGCCCCCGCCGGGGGGACGACCCACATCCACAGCGGCTCGATCACGTCCATCCAGCCGCTCAACCCGACGCCCACACCTTCGAAGACGTCGCGATCGCCGAGCGCGACGTCCCGCGGCGGCGCCGTCACCGCCCAGCCCCGCGCGAGCTTGCCAGCGGGACGACCCCCGCGCCAAAGCCGCACGGCGTCGGCTGGCAGCGCCTCGTCGGCGCGGAGCTCATGCCGCCAGAGCCAAGCCAAGTCCTGCGTCATCGGGACCTCCGTCGGGTGAGAACCCCATCGATCAGCACCGCGAGGCGCGCCGCCTCACGAGCATCCAGCGGCGGCGCGTCAAGCGACGGCGTCTGGGCGCGCAACAGCACGGCGCGCAACCAAGCCCGCGTGTTGCTGTGGTGGCGCAGCAAGGTGTCGCGGGCACGGCGGCGCTCCGCGCCCTCGGGCGCGTGCTCTACCAGCGCCCAGACCGTCGTCTCCGCCGTGGCGAGACGGCAGAGTTGCTCCACCCAAACCGCGAGCCGCGCGGCGCGATCAGGCTCCTCGGAAGCCAACGCCGGCCCGATCCAAGGCCTCAGGAGTTCAAGCAGGGCCTCGGCCTTGGGCGGCACTTCGTGGAACACCCGACGGGTGACACCGACAGGCTCCCGGCGAGCCCGCAACAGCAGGAAGCGTTCGAGCAGCCCCGCCCAGGCCGCACCCCGGACAGCACCGGGCGCGGCCGCGTCCAGCCGCGCGACGATCGCTGCGGCGTCGGCGCTGCCCACGGCGACGTACGCATCGTCGATCGCAAGCCCGATCGCCCCAAACTGTGCCGCGAGCAGCGATCGCCACACGTCGCGCGCGACATCGTCGCGTTGGGCAACAGGCACGACCCAACCTTGCGGATCCAGACCGTCCCGCAGGGGCGTCGCAAGCCTCGCGAGCAACCAAGCCTGCACGCCCGCAGCAGCTTCGGCGTCACCGAGCCGCGCCTTTACGAGGGTCTCGACCCAGCCCCTGTCGTCCATCGCTGCTCCTTGCCGTCGCTACCCTTTCGCCATGCCGACGGCAAGAATCCTCCGATTGGTGGTCACGATGCCGAAGCGCGCGCGAGAAATCGTTATTCGACGTTATACGATTTGACGGACAAGGGCCGCACCGTGTACCAAGCGTGCGTCGACTCGGAGGAACCCATGCGACCGCCCGCCCTTGCCGCCGCCCTCGCCCTGACCGTCGCCGCCCTCGTGGGCGCGCTCATGCCCCATGAGGTCGCCGCCGGCGGTTCCATCGACCCCGGCGACACGGCGTGGATGCTGACGGCCTCCGCGCTCGTGCTGCTGATGACGCCCGGGCTGTCGTTCTT
>JBEIFN010000620.1:0-1941 GCA_040382435.1 Alphaproteobacteria bacterium | reverse complement strand
GTACGCCCCATGCTTCGGGCGCCGCGGGTCCCCCTCAACGACGCGCGCGGGACCCGGCAGGACGGGGTCGCGGCGATGCGAAGAGAAAGCGCGTAGGTGGCACCAAGGCGGCTCGATCGACGCACCGGGACACGCCGTAGCGGTCAACGGGTGGACGCTGGCGGCGCGCGGGGCACCCGCCTGACAACGTCCATCGCTGGCTCCTGCGCCATAGCGCCGGACGTCGCACCGCGTCGGCATGTACGTTGCATGTCGCGCGTCGAGGTGACCGTGACCGACCTGTTCGCAGACCGCGCGCCCACGTGGGATGCCCTTCCCCTCCCCCAGCAGCTCGCCGCCGGGATCGGCCCCGCCGTGATCGCCCGCGCCGCGCTCCGCGCCGACGACACCATCCTCGACTTTGGCGCGGGCACCGGCTTGCTCACCCAACAGGTGGCCCCCCACGTCGCGCGCGTCCTCGCCGTCGACATCTCGCCGTCGATGCTCGCCCAGCTCGACGCCAAGACCGGTGACGTCGCTGGCATCACCACCCGCTGCGTCGACCTGCTCACGCACGACCTCGACGACCGGTTCTCCTGCGTCGTCAGCGCGATGGCGATGCACCACGTCGCCGACACGCCCGCCATGCTCCGCGCCCTATGGCGTCACCTCCAACCCGGGGGACGCGTCGCCCTCGCGGACCTCGACGCGGAGGACGGCTCGTTTCATCCGCCCGGCGTCGAGGGCGTCTTCCACCACGGCTTCGATCGCGAGTCGTTCGCCGCCCACCTTCGCGATGCGGGCTTCGACGATGTCGTGATCGACACCGCCTGCGTGGTGACGCGCGACGCCAAGCGGTTTCCCGTCTTTCTCGCCACCGCGCGACGACGCTAGTCTCTGCTGGTCAGCCCGCGCTGAGCGTGTTCCTCGCGGCGCTTGGAGGCCACCTTGCGCATCCCGACCCACCGCCTGCTCCGCTGGATGTGGCTCTACCCGCCGTTCTTCGGCGCGGGCGTCCACGTGCCAAACGCGTCGGTGGACCTGCGCGCCGTCGACGTGACGATGAAGCTGCGTTGGTGGAACAAGAACTACGTCGGAACGCAGTTCGGCGGTTCGCTGTACAGCATGGTCGATCCGTTCCTGATGCTGATGTTCCTCGAGAACCTCGGCAAGGGCTACATCGTCTGGGACAAGGCGGCGACCATCCGCTTCCGCAGTCCCGGACGCGGCGCCGTCCATGCTTCGTTTCGCATCACCGAGGACGACCTCGCCCGGGCCCGCGCCGAGGTCGCGGCGACCGGCCGCTCGGAGCCTCGCTTCGAGGTGCGGATCGTCGACGACGAGGGCCGGACCGTCGCCGAGGTCGAGAAGGTCTTGTCGATCAAGGCCAGCCCGAGCCCCCGCGCAACGGCATGACGCGTGGCCCGGCCGATGCTGGGCCTTACCCCCCTCATGGAGTCCACGCGCCATGCCTTTGCCAGCCACGTTCGACGAGCGCCTCGCGCGCGTGCGCGACCTCGGCGTCGCGTGGGCATCGCCCGCCTTCGCTGCGCCATGGGTGGCCGCCTACGTCGATGACACCGCGTTCTGCGCGCGAGACGCCTGGCAGCGTGAGGTCTCCACGCCCGCTGCCCTCCTCGCCCTACCGGAGCTGGCCGAGCGCGTGGCCGACGGTGTCCGTTCCGGTATCGTCCACGTCGTCGTCCCCCGCAACTCCGTCGGCCTCACCGTCTGCAAGGCCGTCGTCGGCGCCTACCTCGCCGGTCACCCCGTCCATGTACGCCTGCCGTCGGGTCTGCCCCGCTCTGCCCCGCTGCTCGTCGCGCTCCTCGGCCGCCACCTCCCCGGCGTGACGTTCGCGCCCACGACCACGCGGGGCGCCGCCTTCCTCGACGATGCGCTCCAGCCGGGCACCGCGGCGGTGGTGGTCTACGGCGACGACGCTTGGATCGCGCCTTACGC
>JBEIFN010000619.1:0-1942 GCA_040382435.1 Alphaproteobacteria bacterium | reverse complement strand
CGACGCAGCCGTACGTGGCGGGCGTCACGTGGAACGACACGCCGCTCTCCGAGGCGACGATCACGACGTCGCAGCTCGCGCGCGGCGGAACGCTGAGGTTCGTCCTCTCCGAGACGCCGACAGGCTGGGGTGGCACCGCGCTCCCCTGAACGTCCGCGCCCCACGCGCTAGGCAACGCCGCGGCCAGCGTGCTAGGCGCCCTCCGGCGTCGGTTGACGCCGCGAGAGGCTCGAATGCGACTGCTGTTCATCGGTCCCCCTGGCGCCGGAAAGGGCACCCAAGCTGCGCTCCTCGTCGAGCGGTACGGCATCCCCCACGTGTCCACCGGAGACATGCTCCGCGATGCCGTCAAGGCGGGGTCACCGATGGGAACGCTGGCCAAGTCCTACATGGACGCCGGGCAGCTCGTCCCCGACGAGGTCATCGTCGGCGTGGTCCGCGAGCGCCTCGGCCAGCCCGACTGCCGCGCCGCCGGCGTGCTGCTCGACGGCTTCCCTCGCACCCTGCCGCAGGCCGAAGCGCTCGAAGAGATGCTCACGAGCGAGGGCCTCGCGCTCGACGCCGTCGTCGTGATGGAGGTGCCCGACGCGCTGATCGTCGACCGCATCGTCGGACGGCGCACCGACCCCGTCACCGGGTCGATCTACCACCTCAAGTTCAACCCTCCGCCCGCCGAGATCGCCGACCGACTCGTCCATCGGTCCGACGACACCGAAGAGGCCGTGCGCGCCCGCCTCGGGTCCTTCCATCGCCAGACGGCGCCGATCATCCCGTTCTACGCAGCACGCGGCCTGGTCAGGACCGTCGACGGCGTCGGCACCAAGGACGAGGTCTTCGGTCGCATCACGGCGGCGATCGGGCGCTGACCGGCGACGACGCCCTACGCGCGTCCGAGCACGGCGACCGTGATGTTGTCGCCACCGCCCCCGCGGTTCGCGGCGTGCACCACCGCGTGCGCAGCCTCGTCCAGCGGCGCGGTGGCGGCGAGGCTCGCGAGGCGCGCGCCGAGGTCCGCCTCGTGGCTCGTCAGGTAGTCGGTGACGCCGTCGGTGCAGAGCAGCAGCCGCTCCTCGGGCAGTAGCCGCATGCCGTAGTGGTGCGCCGGCAACGGCGTCGGCTCCCAATCGGTGTTGAAGTGTCCGAGGAACCGCGTCAAGCCGTGCGCCGTCGGCTGCCAGGTCGATAGCTTGCCGTCGCACCACGGCACAAATCGCTCGCCGCTGACGTTGTCGTCGGCCGTGAGCAGCGCGCCCCCCCGGGGGGAGAGCAGAAACGCGCGGGAGTCTCCGAGCCAGGCGAGGTGGACGTGGTCGCCCCGGCACAGCGCGACCGTGCAGGTCGTCCCCATCGGCATCCTGCCGACCAAGGAGCCGCCGACCGCCTTCTGCGCACGTTCGGCGATCAGCCGGTTGGCGAGCGCGAGGCCGGCGTCGAGGAAGCGCGTGGGATCCGCGAGGGCCTCGCCTTGCGTCCCGAGGTTCTCCCACAGCCGCCCGATCGCGCTCACAGCGAGATGCGAAGCCTGCTCGCCACGCCCAGCATCCGCGACGCTGATGCCGTCCGCCACGACCACGAGCAGCTCGTTGCCCCGTTGCCCAACGAAAAGGGCGTCTTGGTTGACCTGCGTCTTGAGGACCTTGACGCGCCCGACGTGCGTGTCGTAGCCGACTGAGAGGGCACGCCCGCTCGCGGGTGCTGGGGTTCGACGGGCGCGCTCGGCGTCGATCGCGGCGGCCCACGCGTCCCGCCACGCCGCGGCCGCGGGGCGGTGCGCCGGTCGTGGGCGGAGGGCATCGCCCAGCGGCCCCAGCGCAGACGGGGGGAGCTCGGGGAGACGATGACGGAGGAACGCCAATAGTTCCCCCGCCTCCAGACCGGGCGGCGTGGTCCGTCCGACCATCGCCTCGACCAACAACGTGGCGACGGCGTAGACGTCCGCTTG
>JBEIFN010000618.1:0-1944 GCA_040382435.1 Alphaproteobacteria bacterium | reverse complement strand
TCCCGTTCGGCGACGCACGAGATCGTGCGCCTCGTCGGCGGCGCCGTGCAAGGGCGCTGGGAGCTTCCGCTGTGGTACGGCGAACCCGTCCTCTCGGCCGACGGCCGCTGGGCGGTCGCGTTCGTCGATCCCAACGCGCCCGTCTCGGGCGGGCTCGTCTCGCTCGATCGCGCCGTGCTGATCGACCTCCAGGCGGGCACGAGCCGACTGCTGGCCGCCGGCACCGACGCCGCGACCGCGACCTTCGCGCCCGGCGAGACCGGCGCCCTCACGACGCTCCTTTTGCTCGCGCCCGGCGAGATCCGCGTGTTCGACCTCGCCTCCGAGAGCAACGACCCCACCGTGACGTTCCCACTCACGCTGGGTGCCGAGTCCTCTGCCGTGCCGACGCAAGCGGTCCTCACCCCCGACGCCGCCTACGCGCTCGTCACGCTCACCAACAGCGCGGACCTGTACGTCCTCGACCTGCAGAACCGGTCGATCAACATCGTCGGCCTGCGCGCGATCCCGTCCCAGCTCTGGACCGACGTCGAGGGCGACCGCACGTGGATCGCGTATGGCAGCGACACGGTCGACCGCCTCGACCACGCGCGGTTCGAGCTGTCGCCGTTGGCGATGCCCCACCGCGTGTCGGCGTTCCTCCCCGCCGACGAGGGTCTGCTCGCCTGGCGCCCCGGCTACGCCGACGCTGTTAGCCACGTCGACCCCGCGACGAGCCGGGTGCAGAGCTTCGACCTCGACGCCACGACGACCCGCCTCGTCGTGTCCCCCGACGCGACCCTGGCCCTCGCGATCGCCGACAGCGCGATCCGCGCCCGCGTCGACGTCCTGAGCTTGCGCCCAGACGGCGAAGGCAACCTCGACGAGGACGGCATTCCGTTCGCGCTCGACGCTGCGCTGCTCGACGCCCGCTTTACCTCCGACGACGCGGGGAGTGACCTCTGGGTCGCCCAGGTCGGCCAACGTTCGCTCTACGTGCTCGACGGCACCTCGCTGGAGGTCGCCGAGGTCACGCTCGACGATGCGCCCCTCGCCCTTCTCCCCCGCGGCGACGACGCGATGGTGACGACCCATGAAGCCTGGGACGGGATGATCAGCTGGATCGGCGCGGATGGTACGGTGGTCACGTCCACAGGCTTTGCCGACGACGACATCCTCAAGGGCTGGACGCTGCCGTTCGGTCGCGTGGCGGAATGATGCGGCGCCTGCTGGCGACCGCCGGCATGGTCGCTGCGTCGGGGACAGCCTCGGCCGCACGACACGAAGTCAGCGTGCACGGCGGTCTAGCCACCCTCGACGCCCCCCAGACCGACAAGGTCATCGACCGGGGCCCGTCGGTCGGTTGGGGCGTGCGCGCGGGCGGCGCGATCGTTCAGCGGCGCCGCGGGCTGGGCGTCGTCGTCCTCGCTGGCTACGACCGGCTCGTCCGGACCAAGCGGTGGGACGGCGCGACCCAGCGTTTTTCCGCCGACTGGGACCAGCACCGCCTCGCCGCGCTCGGCCGCGTCGACCTCGATGTCCGCGGCTTCTTCTTCCCGTACGCCGTGGCTGGGCCCGAGATCGACATCGTCCGCCTCGACGTGGTGCCCACGACCGAAGGGGGCACGGCCTCGCGCCGGATCGGCGTCGCCGCTGGCTTGCAGACCGGCGCGGGCCTCGAGTTCATCGTGCCCGACGAGCGCAGGCTGCTGCCGGTGACCGTCGGGTTCACGGTCGAGGTGGGCTACCACGCGACGTCGGCGGCCAAGTTCGGAGACTGGGGCGGCCTCGGCACCACGGGCGGCTACCTTCAGGTCGGGACGGGCTTGCGGTTCTAACAGGCACTGTGGCCCGGCCCCTAGCGGAGCACCGACCAAGCCAGCACGGCCAAGAACATCGCGATCGACGAGGCCATCATCCACAGGGCGGCTGTGATCAACGCCTCGCCCACGCCCTCGTCGGCCG
>JBEIFN010000617.1:0-1951 GCA_040382435.1 Alphaproteobacteria bacterium | reverse complement strand
GGCGACGAGGTCGGCGAGGACGTGGACCCCGGTCGAGAAGTTCGCGGTCGTGAGCAAGGCGCCACGCGACGCCCAGACCGCTTCGTCGAACGTTGTGTCCTGCCCGGTCACGCCACGAACCACGGCCGCCGCGCCGACCGCCGCAGCCGCAGCCGCGAGGCCACCGGGCATCGACACATCGATCACGACGTCGGCGGGTCGCGCGTGCGTCCATGGGATCGCGACAACTCCCGGCACGACCGATGCCGAGTCGGGAGATGCCCCTGGTCGTGTCCACGCTTGCACGTCGTCCCACCCGGCGGCGGCGGCGCGGGCGACGATGGCGCGCCCGAGCCGGCCCGTGCCACCGAGGACGGCCAACCTCACAGCAGCCCCAACGCCGTGAGCAGGGGGGTGGGCGCTGGGCGCGTGCTGGGGGCGAGAGGAAGTCTTGGGTGGGGGCGGCACAGGCCCATCGCCGCCATCGCTGCCTTCGCTGGCACGGGGCTCACCTCGGAGAACAAGTAGCGGACGAGCGGGAACAGCCGATGCATCGCGTCGCGCGCCTCGGCGTTGCGGCCAGCGCGGAAGTGGTCGTACACCGCGACGGTACCAGCGGGGTCGAGGTTGCTGACGACACTCGTGCAACCCGCTCCGCCTTGTGCGAGGAGGCCGAGGAACGTGAAATCGTCGCCGGAGAACACCGGGCGTGAGGTCGCCAGCATCAGGTCGGTGCCGTACGACACGTCGCCGGTGGCTTCCTTGACGCCCACCACGCCGTCGATCTCGCACAGCTCGCCGAGGAGGGACGCTGGGAGGTGTTGCGCGGTGCGTCCGGGGACATGGTAGAGCACGATCGGGAGCCCGACGGCGGCGACCGCGCGTACGTGGGCCCGCAGCCCGTCCGGATTGGGCTTGTTGTACCAGGGAAAGACGAGCAATCCGGCGTCGACGCCGAGCTTGGCGACGCGTTCGGTGTTCTGCACGGCGAGCTTCGTACTGTTCGCGCCGACGCCCGCCGTCACCGGGACGGTGCCAGCGGCGATCTCGACCGTCGCGCGGATGACGTCGTCCACCTCGTCTTGGGTGAGCGTCGGGGTTTCGCCGGTCGTACCGCATGGAACGAGGCCGTGAATGCCGCCGTCGAGCTGGCGCTGGACCAGGGCCGCGAAGGCGTTCCAATCGACCGCGTCGTCGTCGGTGAACGGCGTGATGAGGGCGGTGTGGATCCCGTGAAGTGTGCGCATGTTCGCCTCAGAAGTCGATGCGACCGACGAGTTGGCCGCCGAAGACGGGGGCCTTGAATCCGGTGAACGCTTCGTCCGTGTAGTTCTTCTGGAACTTGCCGGGGATGAACGTGCCGAAGGTCCCGGTGACCGTCAGGTGCTCGGTTCCCTGCCACCGCAGCCCGACGTCGACCTCGTAGCCGTACGCGGTGCGACCGAGCGCCTTCTGGGCGTCGGTGGCCTTCGCGGTCTTCGCTGCGAGGAAGCTTGCATCCGCCCACAGGCCCCGCGTGATCTCGTAGGCGACCCGCGGCTTGAGGTACAGCGCGTTGCTGACGGCCTGGCCCGTAAGGACCTGGCCGAAGTCGCGTCCATCATCATCTTCGGCGTTGGTCGCTGCGAGCGTGGGCATCGGCTGCTCGAACAGCAGAAAGCCGACGTTGTGGTCGCGGTCGAAGGTGAACGTCCGGATCTTCCCGTCGTTGGGGGAGGCGTCGCCCGTGGCGAGGCCGGCTTCGACGCCCGCGTGGACCTTCGGCAACGTGGCGCCGGCGTCGAGGACGGCGCCCACAGCGGTCACGCTGACGTCGTTGATGCCGGACGACAAATCGCCACGCCCCAGCTGGGCGACGACCTCACCGGCGACCCCGATGGGGCCAAACGCAAGGTCAAACGTTCCGTCCAGCGTATAGAGGTCGAACCGTTGGGCACCGCCACGGTGGCGGAGCATCGCTTGCAGCCCGCCT
>JBEIFN010000616.1:0-1954 GCA_040382435.1 Alphaproteobacteria bacterium | reverse complement strand
GAACACGGCCGACGCCGGGCCTTGGGGCGCCCCGTCCGGCGCGAGCGTCTGCACGACGCCGTACAGATCCCCGACTTGCAGCGTCGTCTCGACGACGCCGAGCGTCGCCTCGCCGCTGGTGAAGGCGTCGACCGAACGCGCAACCGGCGGCGGGACCGCTTGGGAACACGCCGCGATGCCAAGGCACCCAACGAGGCGCGCGCGGATCCTCACTTCGCCGCCGCCACGACCGTCGCCGCCACGGCAGCGTCCGCTTCGTCGAACGAGATCATCCGACCGGCTTCAGCATCCCAGACCGAGCACGCCAACGCCGCGCGGATGTCCGCGAGCCGCCACGAGGTGCGGATCGGGTCCTGCAGCTCGGGCATGCCCGCCATCGCTTCGGGAAGCCGGTAGAACGGGATCCGGTGGTTGAGGTGGTGCACGTGGTGAAAGCCGATGTTGCCGGTGAACCAGTGCATCATCGGGCTCATGTCGAACATCGAGCTGCAGCGGAGCGCCGCGTGGCTGTACTCCCACTCCCGCCGACCACGAAGTTCGATCCCCGGGAAGTTGTGCTGGGCGTAGAACAGGTACGATCCCAGACCCGAGTGCAGCGCGCACGGCAGCATCCACAGCCACACCGCGTCTCCCCACCCCGCGGTGAGGCCAAGCGCGACGAAGATGGCGATCCACACGAGACCCGAGACCGGGGCCGCCCAGTGTTGCTTGGGGTCCCGGCGGAAGGCGGCGAAGCAAAAGCCGATGAAGAACGTCGTGAACAGGCCGAGCGCGATCGTCACGGGGTGTCGGATCGCCTTGAGCGTGCGTCGATCGGCCACCGACAACCCGCGGTACATCGCGAGCGTCACCGTGGGGTAGCTGCCGATGGCGCTCCCGGTCAGCTTGGCGTTGTTACGGTGGTGGTAGTTGTGGGTCTCGCGCCAGACGCTCGTCACCGACAGCGTGTAGAACCCCACCGCCGACATCACGGCGCCACCTAGCTTGCTCTCGGTGAAGATCGCGTCGTGGCAGTAGTCGTGGAAGAAGATGAACAGCCGGATGCCCGTCAGCCCGAGCAGCATCGAGCTCGGCAACTCCAGCCACCACAGGTCGGTCGACAGAACGAGCGCCCACAAGGCCGCCATGGGCGCGAGCGTCCCCAGCAGCAGGCGCCACGTGGTGCCGACATCTTCCTTGGCGTAGACCTGACTGGCGCGAACGAGCTCGGCTCCGACCCGCATGACCGACCCCCCGGATGGGCAACGTATCGCTTTGGAGCCACCAAAGCCAAGGAGGTCAGCGCGGGAACGCCGTGGCGACCCCGCCGTCGACCGGAAGCGCCGCGCCCGTCGTCGGGGTGACGCCGCTGGCGAAGAACACGACCGCCGCGCCGACATGTCCGCCCGTCACCTCCGCCCGAAGCAGGTTGCGGTCCCGATAAAACGCAGGCAGATCCTCCGTCCTTAGTCCACGCACCCGGGCTCGATCCGGACCCACCGCCGCCCACAGTCCGCTCGGGATCGCGCCTTGGGCGAACACGGCGTCCGGGTTGACCATGTTGACCCGAATGCCGTGCTGCGCAAGCTCGAGCGCGGCGACGCGCCCCAACTGGTGGGCCGCCGCTTTGCTCGCGGAGTAAGCGCCAAATCCCTCTCCCGGGCCAAAGACATTCTTCGACGAGATGATGACGATGTCGCCGCCGCAGCCTTGCAGGGTCAGCCAGCGGGCCGCTTCGCGTGTGGTGAGGAACACGCCCGTGGCGTTGACGTCGAGGACCCGGTTCCAAGCGTCGGCGTCGAGCTCCAACACGGGCGCAACGTGCGCGATCCCCGCATTGGGGACGACGATGTCGATGCCACCAAAGCGTGCCGCAACCGCGTCGAACGCAGCAGCCGTGGCGGACGGCGAGGTGACGTCGACGTGGACCGTCATCAAGGACTTGGAGGTCCCGACGGCCTGCTCCGCCCGGGCG
>JBEIFN010000615.1:0-1959 GCA_040382435.1 Alphaproteobacteria bacterium | reverse complement strand
CGTGCGCTTACCGTGATCTTGTCCGCGCGGCCTGCGCACGACGCGCGTGCGCGCGCTACATCGCCGCCCGAAACCGGAGCACCGATGCCCGAGCCGATCCGCTACCGAGCGACCCTCCAGGCCACCCAGAGCGCCGCTTGCTACGTCGAGTTTCCGTACGACCTGCGCGCCCTCTACGGTAAGGGCAACCTCGTCCCCGTCCTCGTCCGTTGGGACGACCGCGTCGACTACCGCGGCTCGATCGCAAAAATGGGCGGCAAACACCCGATGCTGCTCTGTCGCACCGACGTCGTCACGGCGCTCGGCAAGCACGCTGGGGACGAGGTGCTGGTCGAAGTCACGCACGACACCGAGGTCCGTGTCGTGGACCTCCCCGAGATCGCCGTCGACGCCGTGCGCTGCGTGCCCGCCGCCCAAGCGACGTGGGACGCCCTCTCGCCTTCCTGTCGCCGCGAGTACGCCGACTGGATCCTCGAAGCCAAACGACCCGAGACCCAACGGGCCCGGGTCGAAACGCTGGTGGCGCTGCTCGCCGAGGGCAAAAAGCGCCGTCGCTAGACGAGGCGCTCGCTCACAGCGCCTCGACGATCACCGCGATGCCCTGCCCACCGCCGATGCAAGCCGAACCGAGCCCGTACTTCGCCTTGCGGCGGCGAAGCTCGTGGATCAGCGTGCCGGTGATGCGCGCCCCGGAGGCACCCAGCGGATGGCCGAGCGCGATCGCGCCGCCGTTAACGTTGGTCTTGGCACGGTCGAGGCCGAGCACCTTCTCGACCGCGAGGTACTGCGGTGCAAACGCCTCGTTCACCTCGCACAGATCCATGTCGGCGACCGACAGGCCGGTCGTGGCGAACGCGCGCCGCGCGGCCGGCACGGGACCGATGCCCATGATCGTGGGGTCGCAACCGGCAACCCCCCAACCGACGAGGCGCGCGATCGGCGTCAGGCCCTTCTCGGCGGCCCAGGCCGCATCGGCGAGGATGAGGCTAGCGGCGCCATCACAGATCCCCGACGCGTTGCCGGCGGTGACGAGGCCGTCCTTCTTGAACACCGGCGGGAGCTTGGCGAGGCCCTCGGGGCTCGACGCGCGAGGATGCTCGTCACGCTCGACGCGGACGCTCCCCTTCTTGGTGGCGACGTCGACGGCGACGAGCTCCTCGGCGAAGCGACCCGCAGCGTCGGCGGCCGCCCAACGCTCTTGGCTCAGCTGCGCGAACGCATCGCAGTCCGCGCGGCTGATGCCGTGCTGCTCGCCGAGCTTCTCGGCCGTCATTGCCATCGGCATCCCCGTCATGGTGTCGGTCAGCGCCTCCCACAGCAGATCCTGGGTCTTGGGAGGCTAACCAAAGCGCGCGCCACCGTCACGGAGGCCGTACGTGACGTGGGGCGCTTGGCTCATCGACTCGGTGCCGCCAACCAGAACGACGTTGGCCTGACCCGTCAGAATCTGCTCGGCCCCGCTGACGACGGCCTGAAAGCCCGACCCGCACAGCCGGTTGAGCGTGATCGCCGGCGTGGTCTGCGGAACACCCGCGCGCAGTCCGATGTGGCGCGCGAGGTAGATGGCGTCGTTGGAGGTCTGGAGGACGTTGCCGTAGATGACGTGGTCGACGTCTTCCGGCGCGATCCCCGCGCGCGCGATCGCCGCGATCGCCGAGGGAACCGCCAAGTCGGTGGCCGTTAGGGACTTGAGGGCGCCCGACATCGTGCCGAACGGCGTGCGGACAGCGGAGAGAACGACAATGTCGCGAGACGCGACGGCGAGCTTGTTCATGGCGGCCTCAAGGGCGAAGGGTTCAGACGAGTTGAGCGAGGACCGCGTCGGTCACGGCGCGGGTGGAGAGCGTGCCGCCGAGCTCGGGCGTCACCGCGCCCACGGCGAGTGCGTGCTGTACGGCGCGGCGGATATCGGCGTGCAGGTCGGCGTGCCCGAGGTCTTCGAGCATCAGACCCACGGTG
>JBEIFN010000614.1:0-1960 GCA_040382435.1 Alphaproteobacteria bacterium | reverse complement strand
GTGCCTCGAAGCCGGCATGGACGACTTGCTGGGTAAACCCGTCACGTTGGTCCAGCTCCGCGGCGCGCTCGCCGCCTGGGCACGCCCGCCAGCGCCCGATGCCCCGGTGACGCACGCATGACACGCGACGTGCTGTTCCTCAACCCCGCGTATCCACCCGAAATGCGGGCGTTCACGGTGGGCTTGGCCCGCTTTGGCCGCGTGTGGGGCGTGGGCGACACCCCGGCGGCTGCGCTGCCGCCCGAGGTCCGGGATGCGCTCGCCGGCTACTTGAACGTCCCGTCGATGCTCGATGAAGAAGGCACCCTCCGCCGCACGCTCGCGTGGCTCAACGGGCGCAGACCGGACGCGATCGAAGGCAATTGGGAGCCGGTCACACTGCTCGCCGCTCGCTTGCGAGAGGCGCTTGGCGTACCCGGGATGTCGGTCGACACCGTCCTTGGCTTTCGCGACAAGCCCTTGATGCGGGCACGCGTCGCAGCCGCCGGCCTGCGGACACCCGCCACCCAGCGAGCGGTCACGATCGACGAGGTCCGCGCGATCGCCGCGGCAGAAGGCTACCCGCTGATCGTCAAACCCGTCGCGGGCGCCGGCAGTGCGAACACGTGGCGCGTTGACGATGATGCAGGACTCACCGCCATATTGCCCCAACTGGCGCGCGTGGGCGAGGTCAGCGTCGAGCGCTTCGTCGACGGGCCAGAGTACACCTACGAGACGATCTGTGTGGACGGCGTGCCACAGGTGGAGAGCGTCTGCCGCTACCACCCCAACACGTTGATCGCGCGCCAGAACCGATGGATCAGCCCGGTGATCGTCAGCCACCGCGACCTGACGGATCCCGAAGTTCGAGGTGGCGTCCGCCTCGGTCGAGCGGTGCTGCGCGCGCTCGGCATGGGCACGGGCTTCACCCACATGGAGTGGTTCCGCGACCGCGACGGCCACGCGATCTTCGGCGAGGTCGCCTGCCGCGCACCCGGCGCGAACATGGTCGACCTGATGAACTATACGTTCGACGCGGACTTCTTCGTCGAGTGGGCGCGGGCGGTGATGACGGGCCGCGTGACCGAGGGGCTGTCGCCCAAGTGGAACGCCGCGATCGTGTTCAAACGTGCACAAGGCGAAGGCCGCATCCGGGCCGTGCGTGGGGTCGAGGGGTTCCTTGCCCGCAACCGCAGCCACGTGGCACGCCTCGACCTTCTCCCCGTCGGTGCCCCCACCCGAGACTGGAAGGCGACCTTCCTCTCGGACGGCAACGCCGTCGTGCGCGACAGCACGATGGGCGGCGTGCTGCACCGCGCGTGGGACGCGGCGACCAACCTGGAACTGTGGGCGCGATGACGGTCGAAGCCGACGTCAGGGCCAAGGTCCGTTGGGATAACTGACCAAGACAAGCGCCTGGTCTTGCGGGTCGGACGAATAGCTGATCGTCATGCTCCGGACGCCTTGCGAAGCCGGCCCGGCGTTCGTCGTCGCCCCCCAGGCATCCTCCCCCGCTTGATCTCCCGGCAGCCGGACCACGCGCGCTTCGCCCGGCAGCTCGCCGACCGCGATCCCCTCAAAGTCGCTGTACAACGCGTCGCAGTCGAGCAGCCCGGTGCCCCCCGTCGACGAGACGCACACCTCGTCGAGGTACCAGCTGTCCGCTCCCGTCGCGGCGTAGCGAAACGCAACGGCAAACGAGGCGCCCCCAAGCGAACGGACCACCGGCGCGATGTCCAGGCTGCGGCGCCACCAAGCATCGGCGACGAAGTCTGACGCCATCGCCGGGCCATCGAGCACGCGCACCCACCCGGCCTGTGTCGGCCCTGTGCCGTCATCGGGCCCGACCCAGACCTCGTGCAGCCCCTTGGCCAGAAAGTCATCGCCAAAGCGAACATATTGCTGGAAGGTCAGCCAGAGCGGCGGCCCGCCCGCTCCGGCACCGCAGTCGAGCGCCGACGTATCGAGCGCGCCGCCGGCT
>JBEIFN010000613.1:0-1966 GCA_040382435.1 Alphaproteobacteria bacterium | reverse complement strand
GCTCCTCCTTGCTCTCGGACTCCGTCGGCTCCACCATCAGCGTCCCCGAGACCGGGAAGCTCATCGTCGGCCCGTGAAAACCGTAGTCCATCAAGCGCTTGGCGATGTCGTCGACCTCGATGCCCGCCGTCTCCTTGAGGCCGCGCGGGTCGAGGATGCACTCGTGCGCGACGTAGCCGTGCTCGCCGACGTACAGCGTCGGGTAGTGGGGTTCGAGTCGCTTGGCGATGTAGTTCGCCGAGAGGATCGCGACCTTGGTGGCCTGTGTGAGCCCTTCGCTGCCCATCATGCGGATGTAGGCCCACGAGATCGGCAGGATCGACGCGCTGCCCCAAGGTGCGGCCGAGATCGGACCGATCGCCTGCGCGCCGCCACACGGCACAACGGGATGACCCGGCAGGAACGGCGCGAGGTGGGCTCCGACGCCGATCGGTCCCATTCCCGGGCCCCCACCGCCGTGCGGGATGCAGAACGTCTTGTGCAGGTTGAGGTGACAGACGTCGGCCCCGATGAAGCCCGGGCTGGTCAGGCCCACCTGCGCGTTCATGTTGGCGCCGTCCATGTAGACCTGACCGCCGTGGGCGTGGACGATCTCGCAGATCTCCTTGATCGAACCCTCGAAGACCCCGTGGGTCGACGGGTAGGTGACCATCAGCGCCGCGAGCTTGTCCGCGTGCTGCGCCGCCTTGGCCCCGAGGTCGGCGACGTCGACGTTGCCACGCGCGTCACAGGCGACCTCGACCACCTCCATGCCCGCCATCACCGCGCTCGCCGGGTTGGTGCCGTGCGCCGACGTCGGAATCAGGCAGATCGTACGGTGCGCGTCGCCCCGCGCGCGGTGGTACGCGCGGATCACGAGCAGCCCTGCGTACTCGCCTTGGCTTCCGGCGTTGGGCTGCAAACTGACGGCCGCGAACCCCGTCACCTCGGCGAGCCACGCTTCGAGGTCGCGGAACAACTGCTGGTAGCCTTGCGCCTGATCGAGCGGCACGAACGGATGCAGCCCACCGAACTCGGGCCACGTGATCGCCGCCATCTCCGCGGTGGCGTTGAGCTTCATCGTGCAGGACCCGAGCGGGATCATCGCCGCCGTCAGGCTGAGGTCACGGCTCTGGAGACGATGGATGTAGCGCAACATCTCGGTCTCGGACCGGTACCGATGGAAGGTCGAGTGGGTCAGGTACGGCGACGTCCGCGCGGCAAAAGCCGGCAGCGCGGGCGCGTCGGCGTCCGAGCGCTCGGCACCGAACGCCGCCAGAACGGCGTCGACGTCCGCCGCCGTCGTCGTCTCGTCGAACGCGACGCCGACCGTCCCGTCGTCGTAGGCGCGCAGGTTGATCCCCGCCGCCCGCGCGGCCGCGACCGCCGCGGCGCCTTGCGCGCCACGGCCGACGCGCACCGTGTCGAAAAAGTCGGGCGTGTGCAGCGTCCACCCGGCCGCTTGCAGGCTCGCCGCCAACACCGCCGTGTGCGCGCGGGTCCGCGACGCGATCGCCGCCAGCCCTTCAGGCCCCTGGTAGATGGCGTAGAACGCGGCGGTCACCGCGAGCAGCACCTGCGCCGTGCAGACGTTCGACGTCGCCTTGGCGCGCCGGATGTGCTGTTCGCGCGTCTGCAACGACATCCGCAGCGCGATCTCGCCCCGCGTGTCCTTCGAGACGCCGATGATGCGGCCCGGCATCTTGCGCGCCGTGTCGAGCGGACCTGCCAGGAAGGCAGCGTGCGGACCGCCGTAGCCGAGCGGAACGCCAAAGCGCTGCGACGAGCCCACCGCGAGGTCCGCGCCGAGCTCTGCGGGCGGCGTAAGCAGGGTCAAGCTCAGCAGATCGCACGCCAAGGTGACCACCGCGCCCCGCGCATGCGCCGCCTCGATGAACGGGCGCGGGTCGACGATCGCGCCGTCGGTCGCGGGGTACTGAAGCAACGCACCGAAGATCGGCGTCGCAAAGTCGAAGTTCGTGGGATC
>JBEIFN010000612.1:0-1968 GCA_040382435.1 Alphaproteobacteria bacterium | reverse complement strand
GCGGCGGTTCGCTCGGGCGCACACGACGCGACCATCTCCGGCCCCGTGGAGGGCAGCCCGCTCGACGACGTCGAGGTCCGCGTACTCAAGGTCAGCACGTTCGGTTCGGCGTCCAACCCCCAAGCCTTGCGGATCGCCGTCACCACCGCCGTCCGCAACGCGATCCAGAAGGCGGGCGGGCTGGTGATGCAGCCGATCATGAAGTGTGAGGTTGTCGTCCCCGACGAGAACACTGGCGGCGTCCTCGGCGACTTGCAGGCGCGTGGCGCCGACATCCTCGGCCACGAGGCCGACGCCGGGATGACGAGCATCACCTGCACCTGTGGGCTTTCGCAGCTGATCGGCTACACCACCGACCTCCGGTCGCAGACGCGCGGCCGCGGCGCGTTCGTGATGGAGTTCGAGCGGTTCGACGTGGGCTGACGACGCCGATGGCCAAACGACTCTTGCGGGCGCGGCAGGTGTGGCGCGATCTTCAGGTTCCCCTCCGCGTCGTGACACCGGCGTGGGCGTGGGAGATCGCCGACCACTTGCTGTTCGGCGGTGTCGCGCTCGGCATTGGTCCGGGATCGCCTTGGTGGACGGCGCTGACGTTCCCCATCAGCCATGCGGACTTCTCGCACCTCGCGGCCAACACGGCGGCGTTCGTGCCGGCCAGCTGGTTGGTGCTGCTGCGCGGTCGTCGCGTCTACGCAACCGTGCTCGCTGCCGCTTGGCTGGCGAACGTCCTCTGCGCTTGGTTGCTCCCGCTTCCAGGGTTCCATGGGGCGAGCGGGCTGGTCTACGGTCTTTTGGGCTACCTTTTCCTGATCGGTTGGGTCGAGCGGAAGTTCGCGACCGTCGCGTTGAGCCTCGTGGCGTTGTTCCTGTTTGGTCCTGCGCTCTCAGGCATCGTGCCCGGCCTCGCGGGGGCGAATGTCAGCTGGAGTGGTCACTTGAGCGGTCTGCTGGGCGGACTCTGCGTCGCCCGGTGGTACCCTCGCGGTGCCAAGCCAGTCTAGGTCATCCCGTCGCTGCCGGCAGGCAGGACTTGGCGCCGTCGAAGTCGTAGCCTTCGAGTGCCGCGACGAGCGTGTCGATCAGGTCCGATCCCCAAGCGCGGCGCAGCGCCGTCTCCGTGCTCGTCACCAGATCGAGCGCCGTCGGATCTCCGGCATCGACGGCGGCGTGAAGGCGGCTCAGGACGTCGTCCACATCGACGGATGCGGCGTCGGCTGTGGCGGGCGTGTGCTCTGCCACGAAGGCCTCCCAGGCGGGCTCGGTGACGGCCCACGCCTCGCGCAACGCGCGCTCGCTGGCTTCGATGCCTTCCCATCGGTCGGCCCGCAGGTCGCGTTCGAGGTCGGCGAGGGCGCTCGCGAACAGGCTGGCGCCCAGGTTGGAAGCGACGCCCTTCATCCGATGGACGTCGGCGATGGCGGCAGCGGTGTCGCGGCGGTCGAGGGTCGGGAGGGGCTGCTCCAATTGCTTCTGTAGGAGTCGGCGCAGCAGATCGGCGTTGCCAGCGACTCGACGAAGCGCCGCGTCGCGCTGGAACACGGTGGACGATGCGCTTGGAGCGACCGGGGTTGGGGGCGCGAGGCCGGGGCTGGGCGCGACCTCGATGGGAGAGGCCCGTCGCGTCAGCGTCGACAACGTCCGGAACAGGACGTCGGGGTCGATCGGCTTGGTGAGGTGTCCGTTCATGCCGAGGTCGAGGCAGCGCGCACGCTCCTCGGCCAGCGCGTGGGCCGTCATCGCGTAGATGGGGACCGCGTCGAACTTTGGATCCGCCCGCAACCGTCGGGTCGCCTCGTAGCCGTCGAGGACGGGCATCTGCAGGTCCATCAGGACGACGTCCCAACCCTCAGGCGAGGCGTCGAGCCGGTCGATCGCGATCTGTCCGTTGGCCGCGACGTCGACCACCGCGCCGACCGCTTGGAGCAGCTCGGTCGCGATCTGCTGGTTGATGTCGTTGTCTTCGACGAG
>JBEIFN010000611.1:0-1969 GCA_040382435.1 Alphaproteobacteria bacterium | reverse complement strand
GGCGAGGCCCCGGTCGGTGCGGTGGTGGCGGCTCCGGACGCGGACCCGGACCTTCCTGCGCCCGACCGTCAGCCCACCGATGCGGCCGCGCCGACGCCCACCGGCCGGGTGTTGGCCGCGTGCGCGCCGGGCGTCGATCCTGCGACGGGCTGTTTCGTCCCGATCCCGGCGGGTCGGTTCGTGTACGGAGCCCAAGCGGCGGACCGTGCGGGTCTGGGCTGGGACCCCGACGCGGTTTCGGACGAGGGCCCGCCCGTGGCCCACGAGGTGGCTGCGCTGTGGATGCAGAACACCGAGGCGCCGTGGTGGCAGTACCAGCGATGTGTCGAGCAGGGCGCATGCACGGCTCCGACGAGCGCTGCGGTCTCGGCGCCGCCCTCGCGTGAGATTGCGGTGACCTCGCTGACCTTCGCCGAGGCGGACGCGTTCTGCCGGTTCCTCGGAGGGCGTCTGCCTACCCAGGTCGAATGGGAGTACGCCGCGAAGGGAGGCGATGGCCGAAGGTTCCCCTGGGGGGACGTCGCGCGCTGCCCTTCGTCGGCCCCCGAGGAAGAGGAGCCGATCTCGGTCGCGCGTGACGCCATCGTCCGCCGCTGCGACGACATGGTCTCGCGCGTGTTCCGCGACGGCGGACATGCGGCGATCAACAAGATGGGGGTCGTGCTGACGACGTGGGACGAAGCGCGCATGGATCGGGCGTGCGCCGCGGCTCACGCGTCCGCCGATCCGCTCGCGACCTTCCTCGCCGAGCTGGACGACGGATGGCGTGTGGCGGCGGCCGCGCCTGCCGACCGTCGCTGCCGTCAGTCGACGGCGTTCGAGGTGGGTTGGATGCGGTCCGACCATCCGTGGGGGCTGATGGGGCTGGGCGGCAACGTCATGGAGTGGACGTCCGACGTGGTCGGCTCGGGACGACGTGCCGTGCGGGGGGGGAGCTTTCTCGCTCAGGACGCGCGGGGCTGGCGGACGTCGGCGCGCGCGTCAATGCCCGAGACCCTCCGCGCCGCCGATGTCGGCGTCCGCTGCGTGCGGGAGTCCGCGCCGTGAGGTCCTCCTCGCGCATCGTGCTGGCCGCTTTGTGGTGGTGGAGCGGCGTCGCGGAGGCGGTGCCGTGGGGCTTCCGTGGGGACGGTTCCGCCACGTTCCCCGCGACCACGCCGCCGGCCGCTTGGTCCGCGTCGTGGAAAGCCGCGCTCGGGGCGCGCGGGAACGCCTCGCCCGTGGTCGCCGCGGGCCTTGTCTTCGTGACCGCCGAGCCGTCGACCTTGGTCGCCGTCGACGCAGCGACGGGCAGGGTTCGTTGGCGAAAGACGCTCGACGTCCTCGACGCGCTCGATCCCGCCGCCGAGGCGTCGTTGCGGCCGATGGTCGAGGCGGCGCCGGGCTGGGAGCGCAGCCTCACGGCGTTGCGGTCGCAGTACAGCGAGTCGCTGCGGGCGGCGCGCGCGGGCACCGGGAGCACATCACCCGAGGCGCTCGACGCGATGTCGGCGCAGATCCAAGACCTCACCAAAAAGCTCGCTTCGGTGAAGCCCTTTCGGACGCCCCCGACCCACGACGAGGTCGGCTACGCGAGCCCGACGCCGCTCACCGATGGTCGTTCGGTGTGGGTGCTGTTCGGTCATGGCCTGGTGGCGTGCGTGCGGGTGAGCGGTGAGCTCGTCTGGAGCCGCTGGCTGGGCGTCAGCGACGAGAACAAGCAGGGGTACACAGGCACCGACGCGGCCTCGCCGGTGTGGGCGGCCGGTCGCTTGGTGGTCCCGTACCGGAACCTGCAAGCCCTCGATCCTTCGACCGGAGCGAGCGTGTGGACCGGCCCCGCCTGGCGGCACTACGGTACGCCCGCGGTGGCCACCATGCAGGGGCGCGCGGTGCTGGTCTCGCCAGACGGCCGTGTGTTCGACGCAGGGTCCGGCCGGACGCTCGCGCGCGACCTCGGCAACCTCAACTACACGTCGCCGACGGCGCG
>JBEIFN010000610.1:0-1982 GCA_040382435.1 Alphaproteobacteria bacterium | reverse complement strand
CAGGCAGCCGAGGCGTTTGTCACCCCCCTGTCGCTGGCCAGCATCTTGGGTGACAAGGTCTATCGTGCCCTGTTCGACCTCACCGACGAGGAAGCGCGGTGGGTGGCGTGGGGCGTTGGCGCGGCGGCGGTCGCGTGGGCGCTGGTCTACTTCCGGCTGCGGGAGGGCGCGCTTCGTCGTCGCCCGTCGTCGCGGAGGGGCTAGTCCTTCGTGGCGACGTACACGGCGTAGCCGAGCGCGCCGACGACCCCGATGGCGACCAGGCCGAGGATGACCGTCTTCACGGCTTCGCTCTGCGCGGCGGTCTGTGCGGCGGTGTCACCCGAGATCCGCTTCGCTTCTTCCTGTTGCTTCGTGAAGAGGAGCAGGTTTTCCCATCCGGCGTTGGACTGCCCCGCCTGCTGACGCATGGCGATCCGGTTCGCGCGGTCGTCCGCGGCGGCTTGCTCGCGCGCGGTGCGGTAGGTGTAGATGCTCGTGACCGCACCGCTCGCTGCCTGGGCAATCGCGGAGAACGGGTCGAGGCTCAACCCGTAGCCGGTTTCAGTCTTGAGGTAGCCGTAGTTCCAGTCGGGGTTCACGGTCATCGGCGTACCTTCCGGGGGTTGGCGCGGTTCTTCGCGTGGAGAGAGAGCGCGGCGTCCACGAGATCGGTGTCCACCTTCTCGCCGGTCTGACGCTCGATGGCGCGCTGGATGAGGGCGGCGTCCTTCTTCGACACCTTGCCCTTTCGGACGGCTTCCGCCCCGAGAACGGTGGAGGCGGTGCCGACGATCTGCGCCGCGAGGCGCTTGCCTTCCGGCGTGGCAAGGTAGGTGCGTGCGGCCTCGATGCCTGCCTTGCCGTACTGGACGGCGGCGGCTGCGGCGGTGCTACCCGCGAGGTAGGGGACGAGCTTCTTCGCGGCGGACGCGGCTCGACCGCCGTAGGAGGCGATCCCGCGCGCGGCCTGGGCGGCGAGGGAGCCTACGCCGTTTCGACGGCGGGGCATGGCGGGCGCACGACGCAGGACGAGGGTGATCTCGTAGTCGTCGTGTAGCTGCCCGGTCGGGTCACGGGCCTCGATGCCCTGTGCGGTGACGATGCCGAAGGCGCGACCCACGAGGGCGTCGATGTCCTCGTGGTTCAGGTCGCCGCGGAGGACCGCCTTCACGTCGGCACGGTGGCCCTTCGCGTCATGGAAGGACTTCATCCCGAGTTCGCGGTTCACGAGGCCCTGGTAGACCTTCTGGACGGCGGCCTGGCGCTTTGCGTCGGCGGGGCTTGCGGCCTCGACCTTGAGACGGGCGGCATCCCGCCGCTCCACGAAGTCCACGTCTCGGAACTGTACGTCGGTCATGGGGCCGCGACCGGGGTGGCCTACGACCACCCCGGTACGCGCGCCCTCACGGACGATAGCCCCGATGACGGGACGCTTCATGGATCAGCGACCGCGCTTCACGATGCGCCACGCCGCGGCGAGCGAGTCCGCCTTGCCCGAGTGGAACAGGTCCATCGCGCGCTTCGCGTCGGACTGCGCGGCCCGGCTACGGGCGCTCTTGCGGGGGTTGCGACGCGGGTTCGCGCGTGCGGCGGGGGTGCTCCCACCGCTGGGCGCGCTCGGGCCGGTGCTGGTGGTCGTACCGCCACCGCCGCCGCCACCGCCACCGCTCTTCCCACCGCCGATGTCCGGGGAGGAGATGATGATGGGACGGTCGGGCACGGGCGCGAGGACGGGCGGGCCACCGATGATGATGGGACCGCCGATGCCGAAACGACCCGCCACGGGGATGTTCGCGCTACCGCGACCGAACACGTCCTGCGGGTTGCGGCGGCGGGAGGGGTTCGCCAACACGGTGCGCGCGGCGGCCCGCGCAGCGTCGATGGCGTCCTCCTTGAACTTGAACGGCTCGCCCACGGAGGTGATGCGCCCGTCGTCCGCAACACGACGCAGACGGTATTCGCGCTTCGTGCTCTCGAAGCCGGTCTTCTCGCTGGTGCTG
>JBEIFN010000609.1:0-1986 GCA_040382435.1 Alphaproteobacteria bacterium | reverse complement strand
GTCCAAGCGCGCTGACGTACCGGTGCCCACACTCATCCACGCGTTCGGAAAGCACCTCTTCACGCGATTCGCCACGCTGTACCCCGTGTTCTTCCAGGGAATCACCGACGCGTACGACTTCCTCGAGCGCATCGAGTCGATCGTCCACGTCGAGGTGCTCAAGCTCTACCCCGACGCGCAGCTGCCGCGGTTCGAGACCGAGCGGAGCGGGGACAACCTCACGATGATCTACCGGTCGCCGCGGCACTTCGCCGACCTCGCGGCGGGGCTGATCGACGGCTGCATCGCCCACTACGGCGGCGGCATCACGATGGCGCGGCTCGACCATAGCGTCGAGAACGGCTCGCTCGTCCACTTCCGCCTACATCGCGGCTGAGGACTCGACCTCGGCGAGGAACGCGTCGAGCTCGGCTTGGATGCTCACCGGATGCTCCACCAGCGCGGCGTGGCTCGCGTCTTCGAGGTGGACGTAGCGCGCCCCGGGGATCGCCTCGGCCATCGCGCGCGCCCGATGCGCTGGCGTGAAGACATCGCGTCCAGCACCGTAGACCAGCGTCGGCACCGTTACGTGGGGCAGGTGCGGGCCAAGATCGTGCTCGGCCATCTCGGACAGCATGCCTAGGAAGACGTCCGGATCCATGCGGACGAGGTGGTCGGTGTACCGGTGGATGTCGACGGCGTCCGCATGCTCGGGGTGGACCAGACCGAGCCAACGGCTGAAGTCGAACGCGACGGGGCTCGCGTACAACGGCAACAACCAACGGCGCGCCCGGCGGTCGGCGCGGCTCGCGACGGGTTGGATACGGTCGAACACGGCGCGCGCGTGCGGCGAATCGAAGAACGTGTCGAGGGGGCGTGCGAAGGTGCCGAACATGGGCACCAACGCGCGGACGCGCTCCGGCGCTTGCCGGTACGCCTCCAAGATCACCTGACAACCCATCGAGTGGCCGACCAGCACCGCAGGTCCGGCGTCGACCCCTGCGGCATCGAGCACCGTCCACAGATCGGCCGCGTTGCGTTCCATCCCGAGCGACAGGCCGTCGCCCCGCGGGACGCTCGACCGCCCGTGGCCTCGGTAGTCCCAAAGCACGACGCGGTATCGGTCCCGAAGGCCTTCGACGACGTACTTCCAAAAGAACGTCGAGACCCCGATGCCGTTGCACAACGCGACCGCGGGCCCCGAACCGACCGTTCGCCAGTAGAGCTGCTGCCCGTCGTCGGTGCGCGCAAATCCGCTCCGGACATCGGATCGACGTAGCGGCGTCATCGTCGCCTCCTCGTAGACCATCCTCGGCCCACAGCGGATCCGTAGGCCGAAACGAAGCGCCCCGCGGGGCCGTTTGGCCAACCGCGGGGCGGGTTCCGAGTGGAGCACAGGGGAGTCGAACCCCTGACCTCAGCAATGCGAATGCTGCGCTCTCCCAACTGAGCTAGTGCCCCGGAGCGCCATCCCTCTATCGCATCCGCGCACGGACGCAAGGGCGACGCGCGACGACGTTCAGGGCGAGCCACCGCCGAACTGGAGGACGGCTGCGCGACCCGAGGCCGGTCGAAGCAACGTCTCTGCGAGCGCCTGACGGATGCAGTCGTGGGCGGCCGACGAGACCTCGCCCGCGACCTCAAAACCCGTCGCCGTACCGCGCCCGTCGACATGAACGGTGAGCGCGGTCTCCAGAGGCAGCCCACACGCGACGATCGTGGGGGCATCGGACCAGTCACGGGCTTCGACCTCGACGGCGTCAGGGCGCAGCATCGCCGTTCCGAGGACGATCGCCGCGCCCACGAGCGCGGTCGCGAGGATCCACCACCGACCGCTCTCCTGCCGCTCACGCCGGTGTGCGGCGTGGTCGATCTCGACCTCGAGCGGCACCTCGACCGCGCCCGATACCAACGTCGCAGCGACGCGGCCGTCCCGTTGGGCGGAAGGAGGCACCTGCAGGAACAGCTCGCTCTCGCCGGTCAAGCAGGTGATCTCGTCGGTGCCCT
>JBEIFN010000608.1:0-1993 GCA_040382435.1 Alphaproteobacteria bacterium | reverse complement strand
CAGACCGTCGACGGCGTGGCGCTGCCGGGATCGGTGGCGAGTCTGGCGACCGATGGGCCCGCTGCGAGCGTTTGGGACGAGGCGCGCGGGTTGCTGTACCTCGTCAGCAAGATCTACCCGGGCGTGATCGCCGTCGACCTGCGGGACGACTCTGTCCCCGGCGCGCCGGATCGCAACTACCTCAACATCGAGACGGTGCTGCGCGTGCAGTCCACGACCGGTCAGCTCGGATTTCAGGACGTTTGGTTGGATTCCGCACGCGACCGCCTGCTGCTCACGGCACGCGAGCCTGACGCGGTGGTCGTGGTCGATCTGTCCGGCGTGGTGGACGACGACCGCGCCGAGATCCTCGACGAGACCGCGATCGGCGCGATCGCGCTGCGCGATCTGACCGACGACGCCGGCGAGCAGACGTACGCAGGGATCGGTGGGGCCGGGATGGCCTACGTCCCGGGCCTCGATCTGCTGCTCGTGACCCACTTCCGTGCCAACGCCGTCAGCGTGATCGATCTGTCGCTGGGGGCGTTCGGAGCCGAGGTCGCTTGGATCGATCACGTCGGCGAGAACCCGCACGTGGTGCGTGTCACCCCGGATGGGCGGTACGCCGTGGTGGGGAACTACCTCGGCGAGGTCCGTGCGGCGGATGTGGGTTCGAGCCTCGCTTGGATCGACCTCGATCCGAACAGCGCCCGCTTCCTCGAAGTGGTCGCGACGGTGGGGAACCGATGAAGCGCGTCCGTTCGCTGTGGGCCTTGCTGCCGCTCTCGCTCGCCGCGTCGTGCAAGAGCAACAGCTTCATCGTCCGCTTTCAGGGGGACGCCGACGCCCCCACTGCGGTGGGGTTGCTGCCAGCGGGGGAGGGGCCGTACGCCGACCCCGTGGCCTACGCGGCCGATGCGCACGGAGGCCGGATCCGCGCATTGGACGTCCGGCGCGGGACGTACCTGACCTCGGGCGGTGCCGCGGCCTTCGTGCGGGATGCCTCGGTGGGCACCGGCGCCGATCGTGTGCTGGCCGGCGTCGTCGCGGTCGCGCCTGCACCCGATCGGGTCGACGTCTGGGCGATCGATCGGGCGCATGCGGTGGTCCTGCGCGCGCCTGCGGTCGTGGGGGTGGATGCCACCCGCACGCCGATCCTACCCGCGGTGTCTGTGCGCAGCGTGGCCTTCAACGATGCCGATGGGAGCGGTGACACCGTGTCCGTGGTGGGCGGCGACGCCGTCCAAGGCAAGATCGGCACCGAGACGTTCACGGTGACGATGCGGCAAGGCCGCGTCGAGGTCCGCGGCACCCGCTCCGGGCCGCAGTCCGAGCCGCTCGTGCTCGGTCAGGCTTGGACGTCCGACGATGGGGGCTTGCACCTCGTCCTCGCCGGGTCGATGTCCGAGGGCGACACGCTGACGGTCGAGGTGGACAGCGGCTTGGTCGAGTACGCGTTCGGCGCTACGCCCGAACACATCGTGCGTGCGTCCGACGGGTCGTGGGTGGCGGTCTCGCTCGACGATGGCCGTGTGCTCCTGCTCGACCCGGTCGACGGGTCCGTGCAGGCGACGTTCGAGATCGGTCGCGCGATCCGACTCGAGCCCGGCGATGGCGTTTTGTACGCGCTCGATGCCGACACCCCGCGGGTCTGGACGCTTCCCCTCGACGGGGGCGCGGCCGGTCAGATCTCGCTCGATTTTCCTGCGGTCGACCTCGCGTTTCTCGCGACAGAGGGCCGCAGTTCGCTCTACCTCGCCCACGCCGACCGACCCGAGGTGTCGATCTTCGATCTCGGCGCCTACGCCTTCGTCGACGTCAACCCGTGGACGCCCGAGGTCGAGGGCCAACGGTTCTTGACGCCGGTGCGTGGGCTTGCAGCGATGCCGACGCCATGGGAACGGCCCCCGGACGACCCCAACGACGAGGCGTCCGTGGGCGCGTACGGGGCTGGCGTCGTCGTGACGCTGCAGAGCGGCAAGGCCGTGTTCTTCGATGGCGATACGGGCTGCCT
>JBEIFN010000607.1:0-1998 GCA_040382435.1 Alphaproteobacteria bacterium | reverse complement strand
CGGCATCACCCGCACGCGTCCCGGTGCCATGGGCCTCGATCAGTTCGACGGTCGACGCTGAGAAGCCGGCGCTCTCGTAGGCCCTCCGGATCGCGCGCGCTTGGCCCTCCGAGACAGGCGCGTACACCGACTTCGACCGCCCGTCGCTGGAGGTCCCTACGCCCCGCAGCACCGCGTAGATGGTGTCGCCGTCGCGTTGGGCGTCCTCCAGACGGCGCAGGGCGAACATCGCGAGCCCCTCGCCGAGCAGCGTGCCATCGGCCTTGTCGGAGAACGGACGGCAGTCCCCGGTGCGGCTCAGCGCAGGCGTCTGCGTGAAGCACATGTGCATGAAGATGCCGTTCATCGTGTCGACGCCGCCGGTGACGACCATGTCGGACTGACCGAGCCACAGCTCGTTGGCGGCCATCGCGAGCGCGGAGAAGGTCGACGCGCAAGCCGCATCGGTCACGCAGTTCGTCCCATGAAGGTCGAGCCGGTTCGCGATCCGTCCGGCGACGACGTTGCCGAGCAACCCAGGGAACGTCGCCTCCTGCCACTCCGGGAAGTTGGCGGAGATCCGATCGCACGCTGCCTGCACCTCGTCCTCGGGCAGCCCCGTCTCGCGGAGCGCCTTCACCCAGATCGGCCGTTGCAGGCGGCTCACCATGTCGCCGAGCAGCTCCTGGGCAGAGGTCACGCCAAGGATGACGCTGACCTTCTCCTTGTCGAGGTGCGCAAACTGCCCGCGGGTCGCGTCGTCGAGCACGCGCTGCGCGACGATCAGCGCCAACAGCTGCGCCGTATCGGTGGCCGGCAGGATGCTCGGCGGGATGCCGAACGCGAGGGCGTCGAAGTCGACGTCGCCGAGGAACCCGCCGCGGGTGGCCCACGTGCGGTCCTGCTGATGGAAGTCCGGGTGGAAGTAGTCTTCCGTCCGCCAACGCTTCGGGTCGATCGGACCGATGAGGTCGCGACCGGCGAGGATGTCCCGCCAGAAGCCGTCCTCGTCCGTGGAACCGGGGAAGATGGCGCTGACACCGACGATGGCGAGGGGTGGGAGCGTCGACATGCTGGAGTCTCCGGGGCGATCGAGGACGGTCAGAGCGCGAGGCGGCGCGGCGCGACGTGGAAGGCGGACGAAGGCAACGGCGCGCCGAAGGTCCGCAGTTGGTGGGCGCGCGTCAGGTTGGCCGCGCCCTCGAGCAGGTTGAGCGCGATCGGGACGACGCGACGCTCGGCGGGATCGGCGAGGAATGTCCGCGCCGTCCAGGCGTTGAACGCGCCCATCGCGGGACCACACCAGACTTGGTAGTCGAGCAGCCGCGTCGGCTCTCCAGCGATCGCCCAGCGCGAGCTCAGGCCCAAGTACCAGCGGAAGCACAGGGCCATGCGCACCCTGCCGTCGGCCTCGGCGCGCGCGAGCTCCTTGGGTTCGCGGACGCCCCAGAAGGCGCGCGTCTCCGCCCAGATCTCATCGAACGGACGACCGAGGACGCGCTTTTCGAGGTGTTCCCGCTCGGTGGCGGGGATCGCCTCCCACGACGGGTACTGAACGTAGACGTCGTAGAGCTTCTGGGCGCGGGGGCCGAACATCGTGCCCCGCTTGAGCACCTGCACCTTGACGCCCAGCTCGAACATGTCGGCCGCCGGCGCCATCATCACGTCGGCGAGACCGGCTTGGGCGAGGAGCTTCTTGCCCGCCTCCGACAGCCCGGACTCCACCGCCGACTGGTTGACCGAGCCGGTGAGGACGTACGCGGCCCCCATGGCGAACGCGCCCGCAACGGCGTCGGGCGTGCCGAGACCGCCGGCGGCACCCACGCGGATCGGCCGCGCGTAGCCATGCTTGGCGACCAGCTCGTCGCGGAGCTGCCGAATCGTCGGGAACAGCGACGGCAGCGGGCGGTTGTCGGTGTGCCCCCCGGAGTCCGACTCGGCGGTGACGTCCTCCGCGACCGGCAGGCGCGCCGCAAGATCGGCCTCGGCCTGGGTCAGCCGCCCGTCGCGGACGAGCTG
>JBEIFN010000606.1:0-2006 GCA_040382435.1 Alphaproteobacteria bacterium | reverse complement strand
GAGACGGGCGACACCTCGGCAACGCCGCAGGAACCACCGCGCCGGTCGCGTCCCGGCGTGGCTTGGGACGGGGTGGCGACCCCCGATGCCGAGGCGTTTCCGTTCGGCGTGCAGGTCGGCGACCCGACGCAGGGTTCTGCGGTGTTCTGGACCGCGACCCGCCCGGACGCCCCGGTGACCGTGCACATCGCTGCGTGGGACGAGGGGACGCAAGCCTGGGGTGGGGTGACCGAAGGGACCGCCGTCGCGGATGCTGCCGGCTACGTGCACGCCTTGGTCGATGGCTTGCCGTTGGATGCCGCGCTCGCCTTTCAGTTCGTCGACGGAGCGGGCGCGGGATCTTCGATCGGACACGCGCGCACGGCGCCCGACATGGGCGCGCAGGGGGTCGTCAGTCTGGGCTTTACGAGCTGTCTCGCGCAGCGTCATGAGGTGTTCCCGTCGCTTCAGGCCACGCAGGTCGAGGGCCCGCTCGACGCGTTCCTGTTCCTCGGTGACACGGGCTACTTTGACGACCTCGTCGGGATCGACGCCTACCGCGCCCTTTGGCAGCGTCAGCTTGTCGCGCCCGGCTTGCAGGACGTCTTGCGCGCCGCGGCGGTGATCTACACCTGGGACGACCATGAGTTCGAGAACAACCTGGACCCCGTCACCGACCTCGACGCACTGACGTGGGGACGTCAGGCGTTCTACGAGGCGACACCCTCGCGGCGTGACCTCGACGCCCCCGACCGTCGCTGGCGCTCGTTGCGGCTCGGGGCGGCGGTCGAGGTGTTCGTCCTCGACTGTCGGACGGAACGGCGGGCCGCCGAGGGGCAATACCTTTCGGCCGCGCAGCTCGAGTGGTTCCTCACCGCCGTCGCGGCTTCTACCGCGACGTGGAAGCTGGTGATGAACTCGGTCCCGATCGCGCGCCTCGACGGGTCGATCTGGGACGTCCCCTTGGCCGAGAACGACCGTTGGGAGGGCTTTCCGACGCAGCGCCAGGCGGTGATCGACGCCTTGGCCCAGGTGCCTGGTGTGGTGTTCCTGTCCGGCGACATCCACTGTCCGGCGCTCGCCCGGCTCGACGCCGAGGGCCCGGGCGCGGCCATGTGGGACCTGATCGGTGGGCCGGGCGGCTCGTCGCCGAACCCCGGCGCGGTCGTGCTCCAGCAGCAGCCCAACGTCGCCTGGGCGGCGCAGATCTACAACGCCGTCCGCCTCGATGCGTCGGCGCTCGGCACGCTCCGCGCGCGTTGGTACGACGAAGAGGGCAACGTGCGCTGCGACGCGACGTTGGCGACCGACGGCGCGTTGGTGTCGATCTCGACCTTCGACCCCGCGTGAATGGACGCTGAGCGGGACGCGCTCAGGTCGTCAGGCGAACACGCCACTCGCAGCCGCCGTCTGCGCCGTCCATCACGACGATGCCGCGCTCGGAGAGGCTGTCGCGGAGCTGGTCGGCGCGCGCCCAGTCCTGGGTGCGCCGGGCGTCCAAACGTTCGGCGACCAAGGCCTCGATCGCGGCGGCGGTGAGCCCGAGCGCTGCGAGGCGCTTCTGCTTGACCTCGGCTTGGAACGCCTCGGGGGTCGCGAGCAGCAGGCCGAGGGGACGCAAGGCATGCAGCGCCTCGACGGCCACGCGAGCGACGGGCCCGCCGCGCTTCTTCGCGGCCTTGAGGTTGGCAAAACGATTGAGCGCCCGCGCGAGCTCGAACGCGAGGCCGAGCCCGGCCGCGGTGTTGAAGTCGTCGCGCAGCGCGGCGGCGAGCGCGTTGGGGAACGCGCGGGCCAGCGTGAGCAGGCCAGTGGCCTCGGGGCCGAGCTGCTGCGCGGTGGCCTCGGCGTCGCCCTCACCGGCCAAGGTGAGGCCGACCTCGGTGGCCTCCATCAGCCGCGCGAGCATCGCCAACGCCTCGACGAGAGAGGTGTCGGACCACGGCAGCGGCGAACGGTAGTGCCCTTGAAGGTAGAACATCCGCAGGGCTTCGGCGGGGAACTGCGCGAGCGCGTCTTGCAAGTTG
>JBEIFN010000605.1:0-2010 GCA_040382435.1 Alphaproteobacteria bacterium | reverse complement strand
GAGCCACGCCACCAGCCCCATGACGCCTCCCGCGTTGCCGTATCGCGCCCGCAGCGGCCGCGCGTGCAGCGTGGCGCCCACGCGGCGGTTGCGCTACCTGCGGCCCCGGAGGCCTCTGTGGGCATCGCGCACCTTCTGACCGACGACGCCGCACGGCGCGCCTTCCTCGAAGGGGGAGTGCGGCTCGTACAGGACGAGCTCGACCGCAAGACCGGCTTGTCGGGGATGGCCTTGCGCGCGGGTTTTCGCACGCTTCAGGCCGTGCGCCCCGACATCGTGCCCGCGGCGCTCGAAGCGATGCTGCCCGCGTTCGCGGATGCCGTCGGCGCCGAGGTCGACGCAGCACTCCAAGGCGAGGGCATCGTCGCTCGGTTCCGCGCACGCACCGGACCGATCGCCGACGCGCTCCTCGCCGTCACCGACGCACGCGCGGCCCGCGCCGCCAACCGCACCGTCGCGGGCGCCTACCAAGCGCTCCGCGGTACCGCCCGATCCCACGTCGCTGAAGCCGTCCCCGGCGTCGGCCGACTGCTCGCTTCGATCCTCGACCGTTTCCCAGCCTGAGGAGGCCCCATGGCGCTCATTGACACGATCAACGCCGACCTCAAGGACGCCATGAAGGCGCGCGATGCGGCCCGTACCAACGCGATCCGCAACATCCGCAGCGCGTTCCTCGAGGCCCTCAAGGTCGACGGCAAGGAGACCCTCACCGACGACCAGGCGATCACCGTCCTCCGCGGCCTGAGCAAGCGACGCGCCGAGTCGATCACCGCCTACGACGCCGCAGGCCGCCCCGACATGGCCGACGCCGAGCGCGCCGAGCTCGCCGTGATCGAGGCCTACCTCCCGCAGCTCGCCGACGAGGCCACCGTCACGGCCTGGGTGGACGCCGCGATCTCGGCGACAGGCGCTGCCGGTCCGAAGGACATGGGCAAGGTCATGGGCAAGCTCAACGGCGAGCACAAAGGCGCGTTCGACGGTGGCATGGCGTCCGCGATCGTCAAGGCCCGCCTCGCCGCGCTGGGCTGACGCTCAGTCCCAGCTCGCGTCGATCTGCGCCCGCGTCGGGTCGATCCGCACCACGCGGTCCGAGGCCGTCGCAGGCACGAGGATCCACGTCGTCGGCGCGTTGCCTGACGTCGAAGGCCCGACCACGACGACCGGGTCACCCGGAAGGTCGAACTCCACATCGCGCACGCCGTCCCCGTCGTTGTCGCCGGTGATGGAGAGCAGCCCGCTCAGCAGGCGGAACTGGAACGCGTCCCCGTCGCGGCTCGGCTGCCGGCCGGCGCGCAGCAACAAGCTGAAGCTGCCGTCGGGCGCGAGGAACCGCTCGTCCTCTCGAGCGAGAACGCCGAGCGGACCCGTGATGTCGCCCTCGGGTTCCCATCCCTGCGCCGCCTCGTCGTAGCGCAGGCGCCAGGTCTGCTCGACGGCGAGCCCCGCGCAGCGGTCGACGAGCACGTGCCGGTTTGTCCCCTCGACCGCTTCAAGCCAGGTCGTCACGGGGATCTGCACGGCCCACGTCGGCGTCCAGTCGGACTGACCGGGCACCGGGTTGAACGCATCGGTTCGGGGACCGAGGCGGTCGGGGACAAGGCAGCCCGTATCGCCATCGAAGAACACGGCCTTGCCGCTCTGCAGCGTCACGACGACGCCTGCCCCGTACGCGCCCACCGACGCCTCGTCGTTGGGGTCGTCCGGGGGCCGCTCCCATGGCGTCGGCATCGCCGCGAGCCCACGGACCGGCGTCAAGAACCGTTGGCCCTCGACCTCAGGCGTCCACGGGTTGACGTCGACGAAGGCGTAGGCGTCGAGATCGAAGATCGACACCTCGGGTCGGTCGGCGTGGGCGAGGTAGAGCGACCTGCGGCCTCCTGTCGCGAGAAACGCAAGGTCGACTGCAGGAAAATCGAGCGAGATCTGACCGGCCGCGCCCCCGTCGAGGGGAAGCGTCCAGACCCGCGGGGCGTCGGCGTCGAGCGCGTACAAGACGCCCTCTCCGGGTTC
>JBEIFN010000604.1:0-2014 GCA_040382435.1 Alphaproteobacteria bacterium | reverse complement strand
CGGGCGCGAGCGCGTCGGCCGCGTCGTTGTCGCGGGTCCACACCGACGCGGTGAGGCCGTACCGGGAGTGGTTGATCGCGGCGATGGCGTCCTCGTCCCCGCGCACGGGCAGGATGCCGCACACCGGGCCGAACGTCTCCTCGGCGACCAAGTCGGCATCGCGCGCCAGCCCGAGGAGGAGTTGGGGCGCGAGGTAGGGCAGGCCTCGGTCGGCGGCCGCGAAGCGGGTGGGGTCGAGGAGCGGCGTGGCGCCACCCTGCAGGGCGCGCTGCAGGCGCTCAGCGACGGCGGCGGCGTTGCGCGCACGCACCATCGGTCCGAGCGTGGTGGACGCCTCGGTCGGATCCCCGAGCGTCCAGGCGTGCGCGGCCTTCACCGCGCGGTCGACGAAGTCGTCGAACACGGCCTCGTCGACGTAGATGCGCTCGACGGCACAGCACGACTGGCCGGCGTTGAACAGCACGCCTTCCACGATGTTCTCGGCGGCGAAGTCGAGGTCGGCGTCGGCACGGACCCAGGCTGCGTCCTTGCCCCCCAGCTCCAGGCCCACGGTCTTGAAGGTGCCCCCGGCCGCGGCGTGGACCGCGCGCCCGCCCAACACCGAGCCGGTGAACGCCACGTGCGCGACGCGGGGATCGCGCACAGCACCCGCGATGTCGGCGTGGGACGCGTGCACGTACGCGAGGACGCCCTCGGGGATGCCCGCCGCCCGAGCGTGCTCCACCATGCGTTCGGCGACGAGCGGCGTTTGGTCCGAGTGCTTGAGCAGCACGGTGTTGCCGGCGATCAGCGCTGGCGCGATCACGTTGACCGCGGTGAGCCACGGGTAGTTCCACGGCGCGAGCACGAGCACGAGGCCGAGCGGGTCGCGCCGGACGAAGCGCGTAAAGCCCTCCTTGGCCGAGGGGACGATGTCGGCCAGGGCCTCGTCCGCCTGCCGAAGCATGGCGCGTCCGCGATCGACGAACCCGCGGATCTCGTAGGGGCTGTGCGCGATCGGACGACCCATCTGCCAGGTCAACTCCTCGGACAGGCGCGCGGCGTCGGCCTCGATCGCGTCGATCCATGCGGCGACGGCCGCCATCCGCTCGGCGCGGGGACGGCGGCGCCACGCGGTGTAGGCGCGCGCGCCTGCTTCGCTCGTGGCGTCGATCGCGGCCGGGGTGGCAAGGGCGCGCTCGACGTAGAGGCGGCCGTCGACCGGGGAGACGGTGCGTTGCACGTCGGACACGGGCTACTCCTGGGTGGAGGGGAGGTCCTCGCCCGCGGGCGTGGCGCCGTCGGTGTAGCCGAGCGCGGCGAGCTCGGCCTGCACGCGGGCGTCGGAGATGAGCGGGCTCGGGAGGGGGGCGGCCGCTTGGCGCCACGCCTGCATCGCGGCGCGCATCGAAGCGGCTCGCGCGCCCTCGGCGTGTAGCGCGTCGTGTTGTTCGTCGGGGTCGCGGCCGAGATCGTAGAGCGCCTCGGCCTTGCGCCTTGGGCGCACGAGGTACTTCCACGTGCCGTCGACGACCGCCTTGTCGAGCGCGTCGTTCTGCCAGCCCGACGCCCCTTCGAGGTGGGGCTTGGTGGCTTCGAGGAAGATCCGCCCGGGCCGCGTCCATTCGCCCCGTCGGCGCAGCGCCTCGAAGAACGAGTAACCGTCGAAGGCCTCGTCGACGTCGGGCAAACCAAGCCATGGGATCAGGGTCGGCACGACGTCGATCAGCGCGACGGGGGTGTGGAAGACGCGGCCCGCCTGGGCGCTTCCGGGCAACCGGAGCAGCATCGGGACGTGGGTGCTCTCGTCGTAGACGGTCTCGCCGTGATCGAACAGCTCGTCGTGGCTCGCGAACGTCTCCCCGTGGTCGGCGACGACGATCACGAGGGTGTCGTCGAGCACGTCGGCTTGGCCCAGGCCGTCGAGCAGGCGACCGACCTGGCGATCGACCTCCGCCACGCCTGCGCGGTACAGCCGCTCCAGCCGACCGGCGAGCGCGGGGAACGCCTCGGGGTCTCGTCGACGGAGCATCGG
>JBEIFN010000603.1:0-2030 GCA_040382435.1 Alphaproteobacteria bacterium | reverse complement strand
GTCCCCGCAGAGGTCGATGCCGCCGTGGTCACTCGAGACAGGCCGTCCGAGCCGGCGGCTGCGCGCGATGGCGGCCAGCTCGCGGTCCACAAATGCGAGGCCCTCGGCGATGCCCTCGCGAGGTAGCGCCGCGCTGGGGTCGGCGGCGGCGGCGCCTTCACAAGCGTCGCAAGCGACCCGCCCGAGCCGGCCTTGTCCCGCATGATCCGGGCAGCGAGCTGCGAACACCTCGTCGAACATGTACCAGACGGCCACCGGGAGCAGCTCGGCGAGGCGTCCGGCAGTGGCGTGGAACCAGGGGGTCGCGGTGGGGGTCCACGCGTAGCCGACGAGCAGGTGGCACAGCTCGTGGGTGGTCCATTTGCTTCGGTGACCGGGATGGAAGCTGGCGACCATCAGGTCGTGTCGGAAGCTCTGGTACTTGCCCTCGGGCAGCACCCCGCGCTGCCAGGTGGGGGCTTCGGCGAGGGTCGGGTCCGCGCCTTTGACCCAGTCCAGCGGCAGATCGAGGTGGGCACGGTCCTCGTAGTGGAAGGCGAACAGGCCGCTTTGTGCCGACAGCGCAGCGATCGTGGCGGCGACCGGTGACCGCCACAGGTCGCGTGTCGGAAGCGGGCCGAGCGTCGGACGGAACCGCCCATCGTGGACGCGGCGGGCGACTTCGGCGAGATGGGCGTGCGCGTCAGCGGTCTTGGGGAGGGTCATCGACCGTACTGCCGTCGTAGCGCACCGACATCGAGCGGCTTGAGCATCGGCAGGGTTTGAACCCGCTCCCACAGGCCCGAACGCTGGACGAGGAACGCGATGATGTGGCTCATCGCACCTGCCATCAGCGCGGCGGGCGCGAGCCACGCCGGCGCGCCCATCCCCCACGCGAACAGCAGCGTGGGGAGCGCCAGCGTCGCGCCGGCGATCGGTCCGATCTCGTCGACGAGGACGCCGACGGCCGCGCGCGCTGCGAACGACGTCAGCCCGCCAAAGAGCAACGCCGCCCAAGCCGGCCAACCGAGCTGCCGCACCGCGACGGCCAGCAGCGCCATCACGGCGATCAACGCCAGCCTGTGGGCGCGGTTCGCAGCGACGCCGATCGCGTCGGCGGCTGTGAGCGCGACGTGCAGATCGCGTCGTTCGGCGGCCAACACCCAGCGTGCGTCGTCGAGCGCGATCGGTGACAGCGCCAAAGCGGTGAGCTGACCGCGGTGCGACCGCAGCAGGGCCTCGAACGTCCCATCGACGCGCTGAACGTGGTGCCCGATCGCGGGTCGGTCGGCGTGGATCCACGCGAACGGCTCGCCCACGACGTGCTCGATGCGCGCGCGCAGCCACCCGGGGGCTTCGTCGCCGGGCAACGTCCGCAGGGTGCGGACGCTTCGACCGTCGTCACCGATCGAGACCAAGGCGATCCCCGTCGCGCCCTCCTCGTCTTGTGCGATCGCCGCGATGCGACGCGTGTCGTCGACCCACACTTCGAGCAGCTGGCGTCCGCGCAGGAACGGGGGAAGCGCAGGGTCGTCCGTCGAACCCTCGTCGAGCGGCGGGTCGGAGGACGACGGGACGTCGGGCGTCGGCGTCAGGTCGTCCTCGTCCTCGAGGTCGTCTTCGTCCTCGTAGGCTGGGGCGAACCGGAAGGTGGCGACCCGCTCGAAGCGCGCTTTTGCCAGCGACGCGTGCACCTCGGCCGCGACCCCGGTGGGGTGGTCGATCGCGAGGAACGGCGTGACGTCGCGGAGCTGCAACAGCAACTCCGGCGTCGGCAGTTCGGGGGAGGCGTCCGCTGCGCTCACGGTCGAGCCGTCGCTCAAGGCAGGACGAAGCACACGCTGTCGTCAGGCGTGAGCGCCGTCGGCTCGTAATTGCTCGCGTTGGGGTCGCTGCACCCGGAGCAGTACTCTGCGGCCCACTGGGCGCCGAAGACGTTGTTGCCGACGACGCCGTCGAGGGTCTCGACCTCGACGCCGCACGAGAACAAGCGCGCCGTGGCAGCACCGTCGAGGCTGAAGTCGACGGCTGGGCCACCGACGGTGACGCGG
>JBEIFN010000602.1:0-2031 GCA_040382435.1 Alphaproteobacteria bacterium | reverse complement strand
CCTGACTGGGAGCGCGTGTTGAGCGAGGACGGCGTCACTTGGGTCATCCACGAGAAGCGGTCGACGCTCTCGGCACGGCTCCGTCGACACTCGGGCTGGGAAGAGGTGCACAGGGACGTGGCGGCGAGTGTGTTCGTCCGTCGGGACGCGGCGGATCAGAGCCCGCAACCGCCATCGAACCCCTGACGCGCCGGCGCGACGGCGGTCCCAGGGCAACCGCATGCCGCCGAACGTCCGTCGTCGCAGGTCGGCTGCGGCACGACGCCTTCATCCTCTGGGAATGCGGCGTCGCCGAGGCCCAGGCGCTGCGCGACGCGGATCCAGATCGGTACCGCCGTCTCGGTGGACGGCAACCCGAGCACCCCTTGGTCCAGCCCCGTCCAGACGACGAGGACGCGGGCGCCGTCAAAGCCGACGATCCAGGCGTCGCGGGCACGTTGGCTGGTGCCGGTCTTGGCGGCTACGGCTTCGCCCAGCCCGGCGGACGCGATCGCCTTGGCGGTGCCGCGGACGGTCACGCCGTGGAGCATGTGCCGAACCATCGAGATGGACGCTGCGTCCGCGACGCGTGCGGGCGGGACAAGGGGGGCGAGTGGGTCGCCGTCGGCGCGCCCCTCGATGCTCTCGAGGAGGTGGGCTGGGGCGCGGACGCCGTCGGTGGCGAGCGCGGTGTACGCGCCCGCGAGCTCCAACGGTGTGGTCGGGAGAGCCCCGATGGCGGCGCTCGGCAGGTCTGGGGTGCGCGAGAAGCCCAGCGCGACGAGGCGTTGGGTGATCTCTGGCCACCCCACGAGGTCGGCGAGTCGGACGGAGGGAGGGTTGCGGCTCGCCTCCAAGAAGTGCTGCAGCGAGATCGGGCCTTGAAACACGCCGTCACCATTGCCGGGCGCCCACGGGCCGGCGGGTGTCGGCAGCGTCAGGACCTCGTCGAGCACCACCGAGCCGGGCCAGAGCGCGGGATGGTCCTGCATCGCGGCGAGGACGACGAACGGCTTGACCGTGGACGCCGCGTCGCGCCAGCCGTCCGACGCGCGGGGGAAGGGGCGCGCGACGGGGTCACGGCCGCCGACGAGCGCGAGGACCCCGCCGGTGTGGGCGTCCAGCAACGCCACGACCACTTCGGCTTCGTTGGGCAGCGGTGGGAGCACGCGCCACGCCTCTGCGACCGCGCCCTCGACGGCGCGCTGCAGGTGAGGTTGTAGCGTGGTCCGCAGTTCGGCGTTTCCGGGTTCGTCCCAAGGCAGTCCCGTCCGAGCACGCGCCTCGGCCAGCGCAGCCAACGTCGGCCACGGCATTCGGAATCGACGGTCGGCTTCGGTGTTCCCCAGCGTCAGCGGCCGAGCGGCGGCGGCCCGCTCGGCTTCGTCGAGGACGCCCGTCGCCACCATGCGGCCGAGGACGAGGTCGCGGCGCTCGCTTGCGGCGGAGAGATCCCGCGCTGGGGACCATAGGTTGGGGGCAGGCAGCACGCCCGCGATCGTGGCGCACTCGCCAGGTTCGAGGTCGATCGGGGACTTTCCGAACCACCTCGCGGCCGCTTGCGCCACGCCGTGGACGGGTTGGCCGCGCACGTGTCCGAGGTAGACCTCCGATAAGTAGAGTTCGAGAAGCTCTTCCTTGGACAGCAGCGTCTCGAGCGCGAGCGCGTACATCGCCTCCCACGCCTTGCGACGCAGGGTGCGCTCCTCGGTAAGGAATAGGTTCTTGGCGAGTTGTTGCGTCAGCGTCGAGCCGCCTTGCACGCCGCCGCCCGCACGCATGATGTTGCGCAAGAGTGCACGACCAATGCCGATGGGATCAATGCCGGCATGGGTATAGAATCGTCGATCTTCAATCGCGATGAAGGCTTGTGGCAGATAGGGCGGTAATTCCGACAGCGAGACTTCACGCCCGCCCGTTTCACCGCGATTGGCGAGCAGTGTTCCGTCCGATCCGAGAATGGCGATATTCGGCGGCCGTTTCGGAACTGCCAATTGATCAATCGGCGGCAGTTTCGAAGCGTGATAGGCGATAAGAACACCGAGCGCGATG
>JBEIFN010000601.1:0-2033 GCA_040382435.1 Alphaproteobacteria bacterium | reverse complement strand
GATCGACGGCTACGTAACTGTCACCGCGTCGCTTGGCCTCGGACTCGGCGGCCGCGAGGACCTCGTTGATCTCGCGCGACAGCGGCGGCTTGTGCCCGCCGGAGACCTTGGAGAACGAGGTCAGGATCTCGGCGACCTTTCCGGCGACGAGGTCGGGGTCGACCCCGGCTCGGCGCAGCAGGTTGGGGGTGATGCCCTTCTCTTGCGTCAGCGCGGCGGCGAGGAGGTGGGCGGGACGTACCTCGGGGTTGCCGAAGCGGTCGGCGGTGGCTTGGGCGCTGACGAGCACTTCGCGCGTCTGGCTGGTGAGCTTTTCGGCCTTCATGGGGACTCCTGTTGGCGCGCCCCTGCGCGGGATGCGCCCGATGGCCTGCCTCTACGCACGGACCGGGCCGGGTGAAGGGCCTGCAAGGGATCGTGTGGCGCGATACCCCTGGGCCGTCGGGGGACGAATGGCACACGTCGCGGCGATTCGTCGTCTCGGATGGCCGATGGGGTCCTCCAGAGGCTCGGGGGGCCTCCTTGCCGTGGTAGCGGCCGGCTGCGTGCGCGCGACCGCGGAGCCAGGAGGTGTGGTTCCGTCGGCCGATGAGGTGATGGCGACGGCCGCGCCCGTGACGGCGGTCGGTCGCGAGGCGCTCGGCAGCCGTCGGATCGCGGCTGAGGTCGAAGAGCCGAGTGGTTTGGTCGCGAGTCGCAAGCACGACGGCGTTTGGTGGACGCTCGGGGACTCGGGCACGGCTGCGACGGTGTTCGGTCTCGACCGGCGCGGGGTCGTCGTGGCGCGTCTGCATCTTCTCGGGGCCCCAAATGTCGACTGGGAGGATGTGGCCGTCGACGCCTCGGGCAATCTCTACGTCGCCGATCTCGGCAACAACGCCAACACCCGGCGCGATCTCGCCGTCTACCGGGTGGCCGAGCCCGCGACCCTCGGGGACCACACCGTGGCGCCGGACGCGCGCCTGGGCGTCGCGTACGCCGACCAGCACGCCTTTCCGGACGCCGCGGCGTTGAACTTCGATGCGGAGGCGGTGTTTCACGACGGCGCCGCCCTGTGGATCTGGACCAAGCATCGGTCGGACAACTTGACGACGGCGTACCGGCTGCCCGCGACGTGGACGCAGGACGCTGTGGAGCTCGAGCCCTTGGGCACCTTCGATCTCGGCCCTCACCCGGTCGATGCGACGGGACGTCTGACCGGCGCCAGCCTCTCCCCGGACGGTGCTTGGTTGGCGTTGCTCGCCTATCACGGGGTGTGGCTCCTTCCGCGGCCATCGGATGGGGTCTCTTGGTGGGCTCAGACGCCGACCGTTCACCGCCTGGACGTCGTCCGCGCTGGGCAGGTCGAAGCCATCGCTTGGCATGGCGCGGGTCTGATCGTTCTCAACGAGCGGAAGCGTTGGTGGTACCTTTCGGACCCGTTCACCGCTTCGGCGGGCTTTCCCCCGATGGAGGCAGAGTGACCCGCAGCGCGCTGAGGTGGTGGGGGTTGGGCGTCATGGCGCTGTTGTTCGCGGCCGGGCCGTGGCCGTTCAACCCGGCCTGCCACGTCTGGTCCTACGGGCAGTGGGCATGGACCAACGGCGGCATGTGGATGGCGCCCAAGCACTGGATCGATCTTGGGTTCCATCTGTTGCAAGCCGTGTTTGCTTGGACGTCGCTCACCCTCGCGATCGCGGAGGCGTGGCAGGCGCGGGCGCGGAGGAGTACGAACCCCGGCGTCGTCGAGCCCGTGGCCGGTGCGTCGGACGAAGTTGCCGAGGAGTCCAGCTGATGCGCGCCTTTCCCTTCACCATCGAGGGTGCGGTCGGCCAGGCCCGCGCTACCACGCTCCACCTCGCGCGTGGCGACATTCAGACCCCGGTCTACATGCCAGTGGGCACGCAAGGGGCGGTGCGCGCGGTTCCGATGCCGATGCTGCACACCACCGGCACGCAGATCTTGCTCGCCAATACCTACCACCTGTCCCAGCGCCCGGGTGCGGACCTCGTCGCCAAGCACGGTGGCCTGCACCGCATGATGGGCACCGAGCT
>JBEIFN010000600.1:0-2039 GCA_040382435.1 Alphaproteobacteria bacterium | reverse complement strand
CCGTTGAGCAACACGGCGTTCGCGCTCGCGTCGTACGTCCATCCGTTCGGCAACCCGTAGGGGATCGCGACGCCGTCGACCAAGACCTCGATCTGGCCGATGGGGTTCGGCGCATAGTCAAGGATAAACTTGTACTCAAGGCCGGCGGCCAGACTGCTGAGGAACGAGAGGAACGGCGTGATCTGGAACGAGCAGAAGTCGCCCCACGACCCCACCGTCTGCCGGATCGCCGTGTGGTACCGCGGCGCCGCGCTCGCGCTTCCGCCGCCGCCGACGCCGGAGCACGCGGTCAGGCCGCCGCTGTCGGGCCCGACCATCCCCGAGAACGACGTCCGCGTCGGGTCGCCCTTGAAGTTGTTCAGCCAGCGGTTGTAGTCCGGCACGGAGATCTGGGAGAAGTCGTCTTCGTCAGAGATCACGACCACGGCGAGGTTGGCGTCGGTCCGAAGGAACCCGGCGTTGGGGCCGGAGAGCAGCGCAGCGTTGGTGAGGGCGCGGTAGCTCGCGTCGAGGCCGGCCTCGTCCGCAGAGCCGAGGTCGCCGGCGCTGTTGACCTGTGCGCGGAACTCCTGGACGGGGTCGGAGCTCTGCGGCGTGATCACGGCGCCGAGGAACCGCCCGTTCTCGACCAGGGTGTCGGTGGTCGTGGCCGCGATGTGGTAGTCGAGGCCAAGGTTGGTGAACGCGCTGATGAACGTCCCGATGGCGTTGTTCAACTGCACGAGGTCGTCGGACATCGAGCCGGAGTTGTCGACGACCCACAGCACATCGACGTCTCGCGCTTGGACTTGCGTCCAGGCCTGTTCGTAGGTCGCGTTCTCCGCGCCCTCGCCGAAGACGTCGACGCGCACGACCGGCTCGTCCGGGTCGTTGCTGTCGACCTTGAGCCGGATGCGGTCGTAGGCCACCATGTCGCGTGGCGTGAAGGTCAGCGTGGCGGTCATCGACTCGCCAGGCGCTAGCACCTGCGGCGTTGCGGTCAGCGTGAACGCGTCGAGACCAAACTGTGCGTCGAAGCGAACGTCGGTGACGTCCAAGTCGGCGGCGCCGACGTTGCGGATCGTGACCTCTTGCGGCTCCGCGGCACAGTCGACGGGGAACGCCCCGAACTGGATCTCGTCACCCGGGTCGACCTCGATATCGGGCAGTAGCGTGGGCTCCACGGGAGGCGGCACGTCGGTATCGACGGGCTCATCGACCTCGGGCGGCTTTTCGTTGATCGTGTATTGGCGTTGGCAGGCAGCGAGGATCAGCAGCGCAGAGAGGCGGCGTGGCGACATGGGAGCGACCTCCGACACGCCATCGTAGCACGTTGTGCCGTCTGCGCGGCGACGTTCACCCGAAGCGTTGGGCGTAGGCCGCCAAGATCGCGTCCACCACCGCGGGATCGGCGAGCGTGGTCGTGTCGCCGAGGGACGACGACTCGCCCTCGGCGATCTTGCGGAGGATGCGTCGCATGACCTTGCCCGAGCGTGTCTTGGGGAGTCCAGGGATCACCACCCATTGGTCGAGCCGGGCGTGCGCGCCGATCACGTGGCGGCAGGCGGCTTGCAGCGCCGCCTCGAAGTCTGGCGCGACGCTCGCACCGGGCTGGAGAACGACCCACGCAAGGACCCCTTGGCCCTTGATCGGGTGGGGGAAGCCGACGACGGCGGACTCGGCGACCGCAGGGACGGTCGTGAGGGCTGCTTCGAACTCCGCGGTCCCCATGCGATGGCCGCTGACGTTGAGCACGTCGTCGACACGCCCGGTGATCCAGTGGTCGCCGTCGGCGTCGCGACGGACCCCGTCGCCGGTGAAGTAGTGCGGTGGGTACGTGCTGAAGTAGGTCTGGACGTACCGCGCGTGGTCTCGCCATACGGTCCGGGCGATGCCCGGCCAAGGGCGGCTCATGCAGAGTCGGCCCTCTCCGGGGCCGGCGATTGCCTGGCCCTGCTCGTCGACGACCAACGGGAACACGCCGGGCAGCGGACGCGTCGCCGAGCCGGGCTTGGTCGGCGTGGCGGCGGCGATCGGCGCGACCATCACGCCGCCGGTCT
>JBEIFN010000599.1:0-2042 GCA_040382435.1 Alphaproteobacteria bacterium | reverse complement strand
GAGCACCAGAAGGTGACGTCGGTGCTCCCGTGGTGCAGCTCGCCGTTGGCTGGGTCGAGCTTCCAAACCTCGTTCTGGGTGTGTGGGTAGCGCGGTGTCGCCAGACCCTCGGAGTCCGCCAACAGGTCGGGTGCCGGGAAGCTGCCGCCAAAGAACAGCGACGCCGCCGAGAGGTCGGCTTCGACCGCGCACATGTTCGCGTCCCACTCCCCCTGGCCCTCGTTCCAGAACTGCGCGAACGCCGCGCCCATGCAGGCGCCGTCGAAGAACGTGTCGTTCTCCTTCCCGGCGACGGGCGTAATGTTGCCGAACGAGGACGCCATTTCGGCACGCGTCCAGAGGTGCAGGCCCGACACGGGGAACGCGTCTTGCAAGAAGCTGTAGACGCCGCTGCCGTACAGGCCGGCGCGCAGCGCCTCCATGTCGGCCGTCATGCTGCCGGTCGTGAACGTCCAAGCGAACGCGACGTTGTCGGTGGTCAGGCCGTAGCGTGGCAGCAAGGACCCGACCGGCGTGAGCGCGTCGGTCTGGTCGCGATGGTTGACGGCCTCGAACGGAGAGACCACGGCCGCGCCATCCTCTCCGACGAGTCGGTCGCTGAGGACCACCGCGTGTGTGCAGCGCTGCTCCATCGGCCATAGCGGCTTGAGGATCAGCGTGTCGGTCTCGCGCTCATAGAACGGGGTGAGGTGGTCGGCGATGCACCGGTCGTAGTCGACGGTGTCGGGCGAGAACGCGTCACACGCGCGCGGGTCGGTGAGGTTCGGGACATCGAGGACGCCGTCGAAGTCTTGGTCTTCCCCAGGATTCAGGATGCCGTCGTCGTTGAGGTCCTCGTCGCGCTCGGCGAACAGGCGCTGGTTGGTCAAGCCTTCTGGGTCGAACGGAAACAGGACGTTGCCGTCCCAGTCCAACCGGTAGCCGTCGGGCGCCAGCGGATCTTCGCGGCGGTTGGCGTGGTCGTAGCTGGTGATGGGGAACACGCCGCGACCGATGTCGAGCGCGATCTCCTCCCCGAAGCGGTCGCAGTCGGGGTCGACGTTGAGGAGGAACACGGCGTCGTCTCGGAAGTCGTCGTCGTCATGTCGCGCCATCAACGCCGCGAGGTCGAGCGGCTTGTCGAAGCTGACGCTGATCGGGAGGAACGTGCCAAACCCGTCCATGCGGTTGAAGCGTTCCCGGACCTCGCGCTCGTGGTCCGTCTTGGCGGCCGCCACGCTCACGTTGAGCCTGCGGCCGGTGACGGCCGTCGGGTCGGGACGGGTCGCGGCGTCGTTGGGGAGCGGGATCTCGGGCAGCGGCTCGGCGGTCGTGTCGTAGTCGACCTTGGGACCACCGGTCTGCACGGCGACGGCGATGCCTTCGGGATGCGGTCCGCCGAGGCAGCCGCCGAGGAGAGCGAGGATCAGGAGGGGGGCGTGGGTCTTCATCGGGTTCACCAGCGCAGGTCGAAGCGGGCACGCAGGGTGCGCAGGCCCCCGCGCCACGGGGCGTCGGAGGAGGACAGGTCGAGGTCGGCGAAGGCGCCGCCGGGGAGGAAGATGCCCCCTTCGGCACCGAGATCGACCGCGAGGTTGCCGGTCGCCTTGAGGTGCACGCGCGCGGACGCATCGAGCTCGTCGCCGAGATGATGGCGCGTCGCGTCGCCGCCTCCCCAGCCGACGGGGTAGCCGCCCGCGAGCCCTGTGAGGAACGGGTCCATCGCATCCCCGGCCGACCAAGCGGAGAGCCAGCCGGCGCGCAGGTCCAGGGCGGGCACCGGGCGCCACCGCAGGGTGGGGTACAGGTAGACCGCGTTGCTGACTTGGCCTTGGTTCACGGCGTTGCGCGCGCCAGGCAGCGGTGTTGCGACCAGCTGCGGATCGCTCGCACGGTCGACCGCGTTGGCACTAAGCAATGGCAGAACGTGTTCAAACAGCAGCAGGCCGACCTCGTGGTCGCTGTGCATGGCGAACTGCCGACTGACCCCATCGCGTGGGTCGTTGTCCCCGGTCGCGAACCCCGTCTCGACCACGGCCGTCAGGTGGTGGGTGTCGTTGTCG
>JBEIFN010000598.1:0-2042 GCA_040382435.1 Alphaproteobacteria bacterium | reverse complement strand
GCCGACGAGCGCGCGCGCGCCGGCCGCGGTCGCCGCCCCGGCCGTCCATGAGGCAGCACCCACCGACGGTCCGTCGTCCGCGGCGTCGAAGGCGCCCGAAGCGCCCCCCAGGCCATCCTCCGAGGACAAGCCCTCCACGCCGTGAGCGCGTCCGTCCAGACGACGCTTCGCGGGATCCCTCCACGGTTGCGGCCGGCGGAGGAATCGACTAATCGCGACTAGACTGACATGTCAGTCTAGTCCGGGGTCCTGATGCGCACCGTCGCCTTTTTCCGGGTCGAACACGTCCTCGTCGCGCGCGACGCCGACGGCTTTGCGGCGTGGGCTGCGCTGCAACAACGCGACCTGCTCGGCCGCTGGGGCCGGCTCGCGGCGACATGGGTCGCCCCTGCCGCGGGTTGGCTCGGCCGGGCCGATCCCACGACCGCAGCGACGCTCCGTTGGCGCGCGCTCGAGGGCTGCTCCGCGGACAGGTGGGCGTACCTCGCCGAGACGGCCGGCCACGACCTCGCCGCCGCCCCGCGCCCGAAAGCAGGCTGGCGCGCGCTCGACCAGGCCCACGCCCAAGGATGCGCCGTCGTGCTGCTCTCCGACCAGCCGCGAGACGCGCTGGGCGACCTCGTGCAGGCAACCGGCGCTGCGGGCCTGGTGGCGCCCACGCTGACGTTCCGCGACGACCGCCTCACAGGTGCGGCGACCGGGCCGTTCCTCGGCGGCCGTGCCGATCGGCGCAGCCTCGCCACTTGGGCCGCCGAGCATGGCGCGACCGTCGACGGCGCGATCGGTGTCGGCGCCCGCGCCGTCGACATCCCCCTGCTCGCCAGCGTCGCGCGCCCTTGCGCCGCCTCACCCGACGCCGCCCTGCGGCGGGTCGCCGACGAGCTCGGCTGGCCCGTCGTCACCGACTGAGGACCCCATGACCCACGTCTCCGAGACCCTGAAGGGTCGACATCTGTTCGTGACTGGGGCGACCGGCTTCGTCGGCAAGGTCTGGCTCAGCCACCTGCTCGCCCACGTCCCCGACGTCGCACGTGTCACACTGCTCGTGCGCGGAGACCGTGGACGCACGGCGCACAAGCGCATGGCCGACGTCCTCTCGACCAGCCCCGCGATGCGCCCGCTCAAGGAGCGTCTCGGCCCCGCCTACGCCGCGTTCGTCAACGCCCGCGTCGACGTGGTCGCCGGCGACGTCAGCCAAGTGGGGCTCGGACTGGACGCCCAGACCCGAGCCGCGCTGGCGTCCTCGGTCGACGCCACCGTGCACTTCGCCGGTCTCACCGACTTCCAGCCCGACCCACGCCGCGGGGTCCCCGCCAACGTTCGCGGCGCGGTCAACGTCGCGGACGTGGTCGCGACGTTCCGTTCCCCCGCGCTGCTCCACATCTCGACCTGCTTCGTCGCCGGGATGGCCGAGGGCGTAGCTCCTGAGACCCTACACGTCGGTCGCTCTCCGCTCGGGCTGCACTTCGACCCGATGACCGAACTCGACGCCCTGGAACGGCTCATCCGTGACGTCGGCGACCCCACCGAGCGCATCGACCGCGCGGTCGCGCGCGCACGACAGCTCGGCTGGCCGAACCTCTACACCTTCACCAAGGGCCTCGCGGAGCACCTGCTGGCCGCGCGCCGCGACGTTCGACTCGCCATCGCACGCCCAAGCGTGGTCGAGTGCGCCCGCACCTGGCCCTTCCCGGGCTGGAACGAGGGCCTGAACACGGCCGCGCCGATCCTCTGGTACTGCGGCACCGCCTTCCCCGAACTTCCGGCCGACGACCAACACCTGTTCGACGTCGTGCCCGTCGACGCGGTCGCACGCTGGACGAGCGTCGCGCTCGCCGCCCTGATCGACGGGTCGGGCGAAGGCGTCTGGCAGTTTGCTTCGTCCGACGTCAACCCTGTCACCTTCGGACGCATCATCGAGCTGTCGGCCCTCGAACGACGCCGCCAGGCACGACGACCGGGTGCGACGTTGCGCGACCACATCGAGGCCCAGATCGACGTGCGGGGCACGCGGTGGGACGCCCTGCTGCCCGTACACCCGG
>JBEIFN010000597.1:0-2044 GCA_040382435.1 Alphaproteobacteria bacterium | reverse complement strand
GGGTAGGACCACACCATGCCGGTGAGGATGCCTTCGTACATCTTCACGGCTTCCTCGAGCGTGATCTCCACGGCTCCGAGCGGCAGGCTCAGGACCTCTTTGACGGGGGTCTGTACGCCGTACCGCGCCGCGAGTTTGCGCAGGTAGCGCATCGACACCAGCGTGCGAAAGTCGCGGAAGCTCGTGAGGTTCACGGGATCGAGCGGGTCGGTCGAGAGCAGACCTTGCGCGCGCTCCTCCTCGGCCCGCGCCAACCCCTCCGCGAACGCGTCGACAGCGGCGACAGAGACGCCCGGCGCGAGCCACAGATCGCCGTCCTCGGGGAGCGTCCCCTCGCCCACCGGATGGGTCGCGAGCGACGTCCAGCCTTCGCCGCCTTCGCCGCACCACACGGTGAGCCGCCCATCGGCCTCGGTCCGAACGACCAGCGACGTCGGACCGGGGGCCGCGGCCGACCATGCAGCCCTCGCCTCCGCGAGCGCGGCCACGCAGGTGCCACGCCGATCGCGCAGCGTCGGCCACGCGCCGAGTCCCGACGACGCGATCGTCGAGACCCCCTGCACATTCGGGTAGCCCGTCTGGGCCACGGCGAGCGCGCGCGCCACCAACGGCGCCTCCACCGCGCCAGAACCGAGCACGAGCCCGGCCTCGCCGAGCCGACGTCGGTACGCGCCCGCGCTCTCGTTCGGCTCCCGGTCCAGCCCGACCCGACGCGCGACGGTGAGGATCTGGTCCATCGACAGCTTGTCGAGCAGATGGACCATCAGCTCGACCGACGCGATGTTCTCGGACTGAATCCCGGCCCACGCCACCGACACCTGGTCCGGCGACGTATGCCCCTTCGTGGGCGACCACGTCGTGCCCCCAAAGGAGAACGTCGTGGGCGCATTGGGCAGCATGTCGGTCGGCGACCAGCCCAACTCCAAGGCCGCCTGAAGCACCAGCGACTTCCACGTCGACCCGAACTGTCGGAGCGCGGTGGCCCGATTGAAGTTCTTGTTGTCGTTGCCCGCGACCATCGCGCGGATCTCGCCGTTCTGCACCACCATCGCGGCGCCCTGAACCTCGGGCCGGAGTTCCAAATCGCAGCGAGCCACCTTCCCCTCTGAGGCTTCGCGCACGCTCACGTAGACGATGGCGTCCTTGGCAAGGTCACTCGCCAAGCGATCGACGCCCGACGCCGACGCCGACGCGCCCCCATTCTTGGTGCGGCCACGCTCGATGGCGTTGGCGACCCGGGTCAGGCCGGCCCGGTCGACCGTGCACGCGACGCCGCCCAGATCGAGCGCGAGCGTGATTTTGCCCTTGGCCCCCTCCGTCCCCACGACCCGCGCCGTGCGGAACTCAGTCGGAACCAGCACCTCGCCCGGGTCCACCCGCGGAGGCCGGGCGTCGACGAGGACGAAGTCCGACGCCTTACGCGCCTCGATCATCGTGCCCAGCTCGGTCAGGTGGTGCCACATGCCGTACACGGCGGCACGCTGAACGTCCGCGTCGAGGGTGGTGATCACCTTGAGCCCCGCCTTGGCGGGATCCTCCACGCCCGCCGCCCGCAGGATGTCGACGAACGGCCGCTCAGCGAGGCGACGGCGCACCTCGTCGAGCACCGCCGAGCTGTCGTAGCGGAACGTCCCCTTCGAGAACTCGAGCGTGAAGCCTTCCGCGAGCGCCTTCTGCGCATCGGCAACGGCCGCGCGGATGGCGGCCTCCCACTGGCTCCAAGCCGCAGACGCGGGCGTGGGCACCTCACGCACGTCCCCCACCAACCGCGCAACCGGCGCTTCGGCCAGCCGCCGCAGCACGTACGTCGTCCGGTCGTGGGCGCGCTTCCGAACGGCCTCGGCCTTGGCCGGATCCGCCGAGAACGGGTCGTACGACGCCGGTGCCTTGACCATCCCAGCGAGGAACGCGGCCTCGACCGTCGTCAGCGCGTCGAGCGGCTTGTTGAAGAAGTGCCGCGCCGCGATCCCGAGCCGGGCTTGCTCGGGGAAACGGCCCCCGGGTTTCTGGCGCTGAATTTGTCCGCCGCGGACACCGCCCGGCT
>JBEIFN010000596.1:0-2049 GCA_040382435.1 Alphaproteobacteria bacterium | reverse complement strand
CTGGCGCGCCCGAGGTGTGCGGCGGCCTCGATGACGACTGTGACGGCCTCGTCGACGACGCCGACACCGTCGAGGGCGGGGGCACGACCTACTACGTCGACGGCGACGGCGACGGCTACGGCGACCCGGCGCGCGCCGCTTTGTCGTGCGGCACCCTCGGCGGCGTGCTGACGGCTGGGGACTGCAACGACGCCAACGCGGCGGTCCGTCCGGGGGCCGCCGAGGTCACCTGCGATGGGCTGGACAACGACTGCAGCGCGGTCACGCTCGACGGGCCCGACGGGGACGGGGACGGCACCAACGTGTGCAGCGACTGCAACGACGCGAACGCCGCGGTGCGGCCGGGCGCGACCGACACCTGCGGCGATGGCGTGGACGCCAACTGCGACGGTTGGGACATCTGCCCAGCCGTCGACGTCGACTTCGAGAGTCCGCTGTCGGCGGCGTGGCTGACCGGCGGCGACGCGACGTGGGCGCGGCAGAGCTCGGCGGCGCATGGCGGGACGATGTCGCTCACGCACGGCGACATCGGCGACAGCCAGTCGTCGTGGGTCGAAACCACCGTGACGCTTGCGGCGGCGGGTACGGCGCGGTTCTGGTACAAGACCGACACCGAGTCCAACTACGACTTCCTGCGGTTCCGCGTCGACGGCGTGGTCACCGGCGAGTGGTCGGGGGTGAACAATTGGACGCTGGCGACGTACAGCCTCGCGGCGGGGACGCACACCCTGCGCTGGACGTACAGCAAGGACATCTCGCAGAGCCCGGGCGCCGATGCGGTGTGGATCGACGACGTCCTCGTCTACTGAAACGCCCGCCGGACCTTGGCCCCTGGGGAGCCTCGGCGCGGCGGGCGCGTGGGTGGGTGACGCGACCGGCGTCGCGTCGAAGGGTCAGGAGAGCAGGTCGGCGACCGCCGCGCGCTCCTCGAGCAACGCGTCGATGTTGCGCTGGATCTGGGACCGGCCGAAGTCGCTGATCTCGAGGCCCTCGACCACCTCGTAGGCGCCGTTGTTGCAGCGGACGGGCATCGAGTAGACGAGACCGGCGGGCACGCCGTACTGGCCTTGGCTCACGATGGCCATGCTCACGATCCGGTCCCCGGTGCCGAGGTGCCAGTCGCGCATGTGGTCGACGGCGGCGCTGGCGGCGCTCGCGGCGCTCGACAGGCCGCGCGCCTCGATGATCGCCTTGCCGCGCATCGCGACGCCTTGGAAGAACGGGCCGGCGAGCCAGTCGGCATCGAGCGTCTCGGTGACCTTGGCGCCGCCGAGCGTGGCCCAGGTGACGTCGGGGAACATCGTGTCGCCGTGGTTGCCCCAGATCACCACGCCGTCGGCGTTGGCGACGGGTTGACCGGCCCTCTCGGCGATCGCTCCGAGCGCGCGGTTCTGGTCGAGGCGGGTCATGGCGGTGAACTGCGTCTTCGGGATCTCGGTCGCGTACGCGGCAGCGATCAGGCAGTTGGTGTTGCACGGGTTGCCGACGGTGATCACCTTGACCGTGGGCTTGGCGTGGTTGATCGCCTTGCCTTGGCCGACGAAGATGCGGCCGTTCGCGGCGATCAGGTCGGCGCGGGTCATGTCGGCGGAGCGCGGCCGGCTGCCGACGAGGAAGATCGCGTCACAGTCGGCGAACGCGACGTTGGCGTCGTCGGTCGCCACGACACCATGGACGAGCGGGAACGCCGAGTCGACGATCTCCATCACCGTGCCTTGGAGCTTGCCAAGCGCGGGCGTGATCTCGAGCAGGTGCAGGATGACCGGCTGGTCCTTGCCAAAGCAATCGCCGCTCGCGATGCGCCAGATGAGCGAGTAGGCGATGTTGCCGGCAGCGCCGGTGATCGCGACCTTGAGCGGGGGACGGGTGGTCATGGCGGCTCTCTCCTTGGAGTGGCCGCCGCCTAACCTCGCCCCCCGCGGATGCCACGGGACCGGGGCCCGAACGACGGGGTGCGACGTGGTCGCCTCGCGCTGGGGCGGCCGGAGGGCTCAGGTGGCGGGGAGCGCCGGCAGCGGCTTGGGCTCGATGTGGTGGTAGGCGTAGCTG
>JBEIFN010000595.1:0-2054 GCA_040382435.1 Alphaproteobacteria bacterium | reverse complement strand
GCGGCGCAGGACGGTGGCTTCGACCTGCAGCGGTTCGATCCCGATCCCCAGATTCGCGGCTGGACCCTGTTCCGCGACGCGCGCTCGGCCCCTGCGCGGACCTTCGGGGCTGCGATCTCTGCGAGCTACGGCCACGAGCCGTTGGTGGTGGTCGACGGGTCGAGCGGCGACACGGTGGCGAGTCTGGTCGATCACCTGATCGGCTTGGACGCGACCTTCGCCTACACGGCGCTGCCGTGGTTCGAGGTCGGCCTGCGGATGCCCGCGCTACAGGTGGGGCTCTCGGGAGATGGCGGGGTGGCGGCTGCAGCTGGGCTTCGGACCGGCAACCCAGCGCCGGGCGATCTCGCCGTGGCGCTGACGTTCACGCCGATTCGAGAGCAGACCGGGAGTCCGGTCAGCTTTGCGACCTCGCTGACCGTCTCGGCGCCGACGGGCACCCGCGATCTGCTGCTCGGTCAGGGCGGCCCCACCGCGAGCTTGGACGTCTCGGTGGCGCGCCGCCTCCCGTTCCTGCACGTGGGCGGTCAGCTCGGCTACCGTCTGGTCACCGGCGGCGGTCCGGTGCTCGGGGTCGAGGCCGACGATGAGCTGCGGTGGGCGTTCGGCGTCGGGGTGCCGCTGTTGGGTCAGCAGATCGAGCTGCAGCTCGAACACGCGGGCGCAGCGGGGGTCCTGGCCTCGAAGACGTCGGTGAAGTCAGCTTCGTTGCCGGCCGAGATGCTGGTGGCGTTGTTGGCGACGCCCGCGGGGACCCCGGTGTGGGTGCGCGCCGGTACGGGGATGGGGTTGAGCCGCGCTTGGGGAACGCCGGATGCGCGCGCGTTCCTCGAGATCGGCGGCTTTGTGGGCCCGTCGGAGGACGTCGAGCAGCGCAAGTACAAGGATCTGGACGGCGACGTGATGGTGCAGCCGCAAGACCTCTGCCCGCGTGAGGCCGAGGACTTCGACGAGGTCGAGGACCAGGACGGCTGTCCAGAGCTGGACAACGACAGCGACGGCGTGCCCGATGGCGAGGACGGCCATGTGGGTCCCGATGGTCAGGTGCAGCGCGCCGAGGGTTTGGCCGTCGGTGACTGCCATGACGTGGCCGAGGTTCGCAATGGACTCGACGACGAGGATGGCTGTCCCGACCGGGCGCCGGTTCTGCTCGACGCCGAGCAGATCATCGTCACGGGGGAGCTCGCGTTCGAGGGGGCCACCGACAAGTTGACGGCGGGATCGGCGGCCACGCTCGATGCCATCGCGCGCGTCCTCAAGGTCTACCCGCAGATCGCAGGCATCGAGGTGCAGGTCCACACCGACGTTCGTGGCGAGGCGAGTGAGAACCTCACGCGTTCGCAGGCGCGCGCGGACGCCATTGGGGCTGCGCTTCGGTCACGCGGGATCGCGGAGGATCGACTCGCACTCAAGGGCTACGGGGAGACCCAGCCGGTCCACGAGTCGCCGCGTTCGGACGCTGAACGCGACGACAACGATCGCATCGAGCTGCGCATCGTGGGCGAGCCGCTCAGCTTCTGAGCGGCGCCACGCGGTTCGCCTTCGGGGCGAAAGCTCAGCTCAGCCCCCCGTCTCGGCGGAGGGCCTCGACGGCGAGTCGACGTGCGGTTCGGATCGCGTCGGCGCCACAGGCTCCCCACGCGGGCGCGCGCGGCTCGTCGTCCACTGGCGCGCGCTCCGCGGCGTCCAAGGCTTGCGTGAGCGCGAGGTTCGCGGCGGTGAGGACCTCGTCTCCGCCAACGGCGCAGGCCCAGGCCACGACCTCCCAAGCGAGGGCGGCATGGCGTGCTTCGTCGTCGACGACGGCGCGAAGCGCGCGGCGGACCTCGGGATCGGTGGCGGTCGCGAGGCGTGCTGCTCCGATCGCCGCGGCGATCGACTCGTTGACGATCCCGTCACGGACCGTGTCGGCGGCGAGCTGTGCGAGCGTCGGGGTCGCGGCTGAGGGCACGGGCAGCGCGCCCGGGCCGACGGGGGCGCGGCCGCGCGAGGCGATCGCGTACGCATCGCGCGCGTGACGGACTTCGTCGGCCATCGCGGCGGCGACCTCGCCG
>JBEIFN010000594.1:0-2054 GCA_040382435.1 Alphaproteobacteria bacterium | reverse complement strand
CCCTTGCGAGGGTCAAGTTTGCAAGCGGTCATGTTTGCAGACAGCGGGGCGGGGGTGCTCGACCAGACCGCTTGGACGCAGCCGGCGCTGTTCGCCTACGAGCTCGCGGTGGCGCGCTTGTGGGCGTCGCTCGGCATGAAGCCGTCGGTGCTCGTCGGGCACTCGATCGGCGAGATCGCGGCTGCCGCGTTTGCCGGCGCGTGCACGGTGTCCGAGGCTACGGCGCTGGTGGAGGCCCGCGGGCGCTTGATGCAGGCGCTCCCTGCGGGTGGGGGCATGGCGGCGATCGCGGCCGCGGCGTCGACCGTCGAAGGGTTGCTCGTCACAGGCTGCGAGGTCGCTGCGGTCAACGCGCCCGACGAGGTCGTCGTCTCTGGAGATGCCGACGCGGTGGCGCGTGTCGTCGCGCGCGCCGAGGACGTCGGACTTCGGGCGAGGTCGTTGACGGTCAGTCACGCGTTCCACTCGGTACGGATGTCGCCGATGCTGGACGACTTCCTGCAGGTGGCAGCGGCGATCGACTGGCGCCCGCCGACGCTGCCAATGGCGTGTGGGTTGACCGGGAGGCTCACCGACGATGGGTGGACGGAGCCTGCACGCTGGGTTCGCCACGTGCGCGAGCCGGTGCGCTTCGCCGACGCGCTCGCTGCGGCCGCGGCTGAGGGCGTCACCCACACGCTCGAGGTCGGTCCGATCGGCGTCTTGTCGGGCCTTGCCCGTCGCATCGCGCCACAGCTGATCACGCTCGCGTCGGGCCGGCGCGGGGAACGTGAGGATGTCGCGCTCCTTGAGGCCGTCGGCGCCGTGCACGCGACGTGGCAGACGCTCTCCCTCGAAGCGCTGTGTCCCCCGACGCCGCGCCCCCGTCTCGCGCTCCCGACCACGCGGTGGCGTGCGACCGAACACCGCGCCGTCCCAACGTCCGATGCAGGCGTGCGTTGGCAGTGGGGTTGGGACGCCCTGGGACCGGTCACACAGCCGCCGTCGCGGGCGGTGTGGCACGGTGCCCCGCCTGCGGCCTTCGCGGGTCTCGCCGTCGACGTCGAGGACGCCGGGGCCGATCTGCCGTTGGCGGTCTGGATCCCTGAACTGCCGGGCCTCGAAGCGATCGCGCGGTGGCGCGCGGCCGCGGCGGTGGCGGCAGCGACCTCGCGTCCGCTGTGGACGTGGGTGGCCCAGGGGGAGGGCGGTGCCGCGGTCGCTGGCGCGTCGCGCTCGCACCGGCTGGAGTCCGTCCTCGCCCACCGGCTCTGGCAGGTGTCGGCGGACGCGACGCCTGACGCGCTGACGCAGGCTTGGTCGGCCACCGACGAGGACGAGGGCCGCGTCGATGGTGGGGGTGCGTTCGCGGCGCGGCTGCAGCCCGCGCCAGCGCGACCGGCCAAGGATCGGCCAGCGCGCGCGCTTCGGTCGGTGCTGATCGTCGGCGGCGCCGGCGGGCTGGGGCGGGCGGTCGCGGCGACCTACGTGGCGCGGGGGGTCGATGTCGTCGTCGCCTCCCGGCGGCCCTCCTCGGTCCCGGGTGCGCGGACGGTCGCGCTCGACGTGACGGATGCCGCGGCGGTTGCGGCGTTGGTCGCCGCGTTGACGCCGGATCGCATCGTTCATGCCGCAGCGGTCCTCGCGGATCGGCCGTGGTCGTCCCTCACCGACGAGGACTGGGCCTCGGTGTGGTCACCGCGCGTTGAGGGGTTGCGACATCTGCTCGCTGCGCCGGGGGACGCCGAGGTCGTGGTGATCGGGTCGGCCACCGCATGGCTGGGTGCGCCCGGACAAGCGGCCTACGGGGCGGCGCAAGCGGCGGTGGAGGCGTTGGTCCTCGCCGCGCAGGACCAAGGTCGCGACGCGCGCTTGGTCGCGCTCGGGCCGGTCGCTGGGGAGGGGATGGCCTCCGGTCTTGCGGAGAGGTTCGCGGCCCGCGGCGTGCGGATGCTCTCGCTGGACGAGGCCGCGGACGCCGTGGTGTGCGCGGAGCCGACGCCGATCGCGGTCGCGGATGCGGACTGGGGACGGCAGCGCGAGGTGTTCGACGGTGGGCGGTCGCGGAGCCTGCT
>JBEIFN010000593.1:0-2064 GCA_040382435.1 Alphaproteobacteria bacterium | reverse complement strand
GTCGCCAACCTGCGGATCACGGATGACGCCGGCCGGATCGCGACCGCGACCGTCAACATCAACGCCAGCCTCGGCAATGTCGCGCCGCTCGCCCGCATCGCAAGCCCGACGTACACGGTCCTGAGCGGGGACGACGTCACGCTTGACGGCTCTGCCTCGCTCGACCCGAACGCCGACTGCGGCGACTCCATCGTCAGCTACGAGTGGGACGTCAACGGCAACGGCCTCTTCAACGACGTCGGCATCGACGTGACCGGCGCGTCGCCCACGCTGCCGTGGGAGCTCATCTCTCAGCGCCTGCAGTGGCCGGCCAACCGCGACACGAACCTGCCCGCCAACACCGTGACCCTGCGAGTCACGGACGAAGCCGGCAACCGCGCCACATCGACCACCAAGATCGTCATCTACGACGCTCAGCCGGTCGCGCTCTTCCAGCAGACCCCGAGCCCCGCGCCCATCAACCTGCGCACAAATACAATCATCGCCACGCTCGACGGCCGTGCGTCTTACTCGCCCATCGAGGGCCTCCGGATCACGCGCTACGACTGGGACTTGGACGACGACGGCTCCTTCGAGACCGCCAACACCGACATGGTCACGTGGCGCAAGGTGGTCGCGTCGGTGCCCGTCGAGGGCGAGCCGCTGCCAGAGTTCTTCGCCCGCATTCGGGTCCGCGACAACCAAAACCGGATGTCCGTCGCGCGCCTCCAGGTCCGCATCTCGATGCCGCCTACGCCCCCCACGGCGGACGCCGACCCGTCCGACCTGCCGGAGACGGGCTACAACATCCTGCTCGGCCAGGGCGTCACGCTCAACGGCGCGGCGTCGTTCGACCCCGACCAGCAGGAGTTCGGCGACTACGTCCGCTGGTACCGCTGGGACCTCAACTACGACGAGGCTGCGGGCTTCACGGCCGACATCGCCCGCGAGGACCTCAACTCGGACGTCGTTGAGGCGACGACCGTCGTCGACGTGAACCAGCTCACTGGCTTCGGCATCAACCGGGTCGGTCGGTTCCCGCTGCGCATGCAGGTCGAGGACAGCACGGGTCTTAAGAACACGGACGACTCGGTCATCATCGTCCACCCGTCCGACCCCGTGGCGCGGTTCGACGCCACGCCCAGCGCCCTCGAGTGTCCGGGCCGCACGGTCCTCGACGCGCGCGCGTCCAGCCACCCTCACCCCGCCATCGACATCGTCGGCTGGAACTGGGACCTCGACAACGATGGCCAGTTCGATGACGCAAACGGCCCGGTGGTGCAGGTGCCCTTCGACCAGTTCGGCTTCGGCACTCCGCGAACGCTGCGCCTGCAGGTGACCGATTCGCAGGGGCGAACCGCCGCCGCTCAGCAGAACGTGACCGTCGAGCTCGGAAACCTTGCGCCCCAGCCGAACGCAGGCGGCTTCCGCGACGTCAACGGCGTCGTCCTCGGCCCCTACGCGCTTGCGCGCAACGAGGTGCTGCGCCTCAGCGCCGCCGGGTCCCTCGACCCGAACGAGAGCTGCGGTGACCGCATCGTGCGCTACCAGTGGGACTTGAAGAACGACGGCACCTACGAGTTCGACAAGGTCAACACGGACGCCTTCGACGTGCCGGTCGCGCAGCTCCAGGCCCTCGGCCTGCAGGTCATTGGCCGTTATCAGATTCGGCTGCGGGCCACCGACCGTTACGGCCTAACGTCGGAAGCGATTGTACCTCTGCAGATCGTCAACGGCCCGACCGCCGTGGCGGCCGCTGTGCCCAACCGAACGAACTGCCAGGCGCAGCTCCTCCTCGACGGCTCCGCGTCCTCCACCGACGGCCCCGCCGGTCAAGGCTTCGACATCCTCACGTATCGCTGGGACCTGGACAACGACGGTCAGTTCGATGACGCCTCGGGCGCTCGGACGACCCAGTCGGCGTTCGCGCTCCCCGATGCCGCTGGCAACGTGACGATGCGCCCCCGCCTTCAGATCACGGACGTGTCCGGTCGTACGTCGACGACTCAGGTCGACGTCGTCATCAACCCGCAGAACCTGCCGCCGGTTGCGAGCGCGGGTGGTCCGTACAACACGGGCCCAGTC
>JBEIFN010000592.1:0-2067 GCA_040382435.1 Alphaproteobacteria bacterium | reverse complement strand
TCGACGGCCCCGGGGAACCGCGTCGGGTCGTCGTCGTCGCAGTCTCCGCTGGCTTGCGACCAAGCGTTGGCGGTCGGCGGCGTGCAAGCCACCGTCGAGACCGCGTCGTCGCCGTAGCGGTCCGCGTCGTCATCGGCGTACCAGGTAGGGGCGTCGATGGCCTCGGCGTCGATGCGACCGTCGCAGTCGTTGTCGCTGCCGTCGCAGACCTCTTCGCCCGGGACCTCGGCGTCGAGGTCCTCGCAGTCGTCGCCGACGAGGATCCCGTCGCAGGCGGTGGCCCAACGCCCGTCGAGGTCAAGGTCGCAGTCCAGCGTCAGAGTGACGGTGAGGGTGCGGCGCGTCTCGACCCACGCTTCGGGGTAGCGCGCCCGTCGAAGCGCCGTCGCGCCCGTCCCTGTGTCGATCTCGGGATCGAACCCGCCGACGACGAAGTCGAGCGCGACGCGGTAGGTGCCGTGGACCCACGTCGTGGGGTCGCGTACGAGGTCGACGGCGAGCGCGACGCGGCCACCGGCTGCGACCGGGATCTCGGTGCCATCTCCGACCTTGATCAGCGCTTGTACGGCCTCGGCCGTCGGCGCGTCCAGCGCTTCGTCGAGCACCCGAACGCCGTCGAGGGTCGCGTAGACGGGGAACGTTCCGTCGTTGTCGAGCCGGACCGTGGTCGTGGGCGGGGACTCGCGCCACGTCCACGTCGGTAGCGTCAGCTCGGCAGGTTCGAGGTCGAGGGTGATCGTCACCGGCGTGTCGGGCGCGAACAGCGCACAACCCGTCAGCAGCAGCCCCAAGGTCGTCACCCTGCCGCGCATCGCATCCCCCGCACAGAGGGACTCTACGGGCATTTTGGCGGCGCTGCCACCGCGCCGGGAGGGCCGCGCGATGCAACGCGACAGTTCGGGGGTTGGCGACGCGGGGTCTGGCGACGATGATGGCGCGAGGAGGTCGCATGCTCAACGTCGGAGACGAGGTCGCACCCTTTGTGTTGGCGGACGGACGCGGGGGTACGGTCGACTGGGCGTCGTTGCGGGGGCGGCCGGTCGTCGTCTTCGCCTACCCCGCGGCGTCGACGCCCGGCTGTACGCAGGAGGCGTGCGACTTTCGCGATCTCGGCGCTCAGTTCGCGGCGGCTGGGGTGACGGTGCTCGGCTTGTCCCCGGACGCGCCCAGCAAGCAGGCCAAGTTCGCGGCGGCCAAGTCGCTGTCGATGCCCTTGCTGTGTGACCCCGAGCGCGAGGTGCTCGGCCCGTGGGGGATCTGGGGCGAAAAGAAGCTGTATGGCCGGACGTACGAAGGCGTGATCCGCACCACGATCGCCTTCGACAGCGCCGGTCGCGTCACCCACGTCTGGTCGCCGGTCAAGGTCGCGGGGCACGCCGAGGCGGTGTTGCGCGCGGTCACGGCAGCCTGAGGCCCGACGACCGGATCGGAAGGGGGTGTGAGGCCTTGGCGGCGAGGCGTTACGCTGTGTCCGCCGCCGATCCGGTGAGGAGTCGCGATGCGTTGGGGGACGTTGTCATACCGCTCGGGGATCGGGGCTGCGCTCGCGGTCGGGATGTCCTGTGGCGGGACGACGGTGTCGCAAGGGGTGGGCGAGCGCGTCACCGACCGGACCGTTCGCTTTGACGACGCGCAGTTGCAGACCGCGGATGTCGACGTCGTGGTGCTCGGCGTCTACCTCTCGCCGCGGCCCGACGGCGCCCCGGGTGCCCGCGCCGTGCTCGACCTCGTGTTCGACAACGACAGGGTGGGCAACTTCGACGGGACCCGAACGCAGCGCGGGACGTATGCGGCGGCCCGCGCGGGGTTCGTCCTGACGGTCGCGGGCGATCGGTTCGTGCCCGTCGACGTCGCAGGTGCAGGGTACCTCCCGGCGGAGATCTCGGTTCCTCCCGAACGAACCGCGAGGATCCGAGGTCGTCTCGTCTATGACTTGCCGACGGACCGGTTGCCGGCCGACTTGGCGATCGATGTCCCGCTCCGCGACCGGATGCTCACGTGGCCGTTGCGTGGGACGTTGGAGGGGGTCGCAACACCGTTGGTGGTTCTCGGGGTGGACGAGCGGCC
>JBEIFN010000591.1:0-2073 GCA_040382435.1 Alphaproteobacteria bacterium | reverse complement strand
GGTGCGCTGAAGTCGCGCCTGGGCCACGCCGAGGCCGCGGCGGGCATCGCGGGCTTGCTGCGCGCGGTTCGCGTCGTTCGTACCGCGGCGCGTCCCGCCCATCGCTTCGCGTCGGGCCCGAATCCTGCGCTTGGTTTGGGTCGGGGGCGTCTGGTCGTCCCGACCGACCCGTTGCCCTGGGACGCCGCCGACCCGGCCACCCGCATCGCGGGCGTCAGCGCCTTTGGTATGTCCGGGACGAATGCCCACATCGTGGTACAAGGGCCGCCTTTGCGCTCTGCGGATGCGCCGGAGGACGGGCTTCGCTGGCTTCGTCTCTCGGCGCCTGACGCGGAGCGTCTGGACGCGCTCTCGGTTGCGGTCGCCGACGCGCTCGAGGCGGGCTTGCCTTGGTCCGATGCTGTCGCCACGGCGATGCTCGGGCGGCGAGAGCTCGCGGTTCGCCGGAGCGTCCTTGCCGCGTCGGCGCACGAGGCCGCCGCGCGGTTGCGATGCGCACCGGCGATCGTGCCCGTCGACGCGGCAGGGGCGTATCGCCTCGATGTGACGGGTCCGTTCGACGGTGCGCCCGCCGTGCTGGCCGCGCTCGCGCGGACGTCGCGCGTCGCGTCGCAACGTCGGGCTGTGTTGGGCGAGCGGGCGGAAGATCCGGAGGCGGCAGCCTCGGTGCTGGTGGGGTTGATCCTCGACACGATCGGGCTTCCCGAGGCCGTTCTCGGGACGGGGCGCGTCGCTGCGGTCGGCAGCGGGGCGCTGGCTTGGGATGCCCCTCACGAGGCGTCGTGGGGGGAGCCGCAGACGTGGTGGGACACCGATCGCGCCGCCTTCGAGGCGCGGGGCGGCACGGTGCTGTCGCTGGCGACGTTGGGCGCATCAGCGCTGTTGCAGTGGTTCGCCGACCGCTGGGATGCCGGAGGAGCGGCGAACGGGACCCTTTGGGTCGACGGCGCGCGGACAGCGATGCCCGGGACGATCTTCGCGGGCCCGTCGCTGTGGCTCGACGCTGCCGACGCGGCGCCCGAGCTGCCGTACTTCGAGGAGGTCGCAGTACCGGTCGACCTCGATGGGCGCGTGTCGACTTCGGACCTCATCGAGATCTGGCGCCCCGAGGACGGTGCGTTCCTGCCTTGGCTGCGGACGCGCGTGGGACGCTCGGTCGGCGTCATCGGTCCGGTCGGTGATCCGACGGCGGAGGCGGCCGTCGCGGCGGGACGGGTCGCGGCGGTCGAGGGACGCTGGTCCTGGCGCGGCTCGGTGTTGCTGTCGTCGCCGGCCGACGGTCGCGAGGTGGCCGCCCTCGCGACAGCGGCCGGGCGCGACTGCGTCGTCTCGGAGGGGGGCATCGAAGAGCGGCGTGGGGTGGCGCGTCGCTTGCCGCAGGTCTCGTCCGTCACGGGTCGTTGGTTGGTCCTCGGCGGCTCTGGTGCGCTGGGACGCCGGCTCGTCGAGGCGCTGTACGCCGCTGGGGCGCAGGAGGTGGTCGCGGCGTCGCGCCACGGGCAGCTCGCGGTCGATCTGGCTTCCCCGGGTGCTGCGGATGCGTTGCGCGCGTCGGGGCCATGGGCGGGCGTGGTGCATGCGGCGGGCGCCGTCGACGACGCCGCCATCGCAGAGGGGGAACCCTCGCGGGAAGCCCGGGTCGCCGACCTGAGAGCTGCGGCCTTTGCGGTCGCGTCCGAGGTGGCGTCCGACGCTCCGCTGGTGGTCGTGGGTTCGGCCTCGGTGTGGCTCGGGATTCCGGGCCAAGCGGCCTATGCGTCGGCGCACGCCGCGGATCTTGCGCGCTGCCGGGCGCGGGCGGCGTCGGGCCGTACGACGTCATGGGTCGGCCTCGGGCCTGTGGACCTTGCTGGGGCCGGGATGGCGTCGGATGAGGTCGCCTCGCGCCTCGCGCGTTGGGGCATCGAACGCCTATCGGCGGCCGACGCGGCGCGCGCCGTGCTCGCCGCGACGGGCGGGGGCGTCTTCGGGCACGTCGTTCGCTTCGCGCCGGCGCGGTTCGTCAGCGCGGTGGGCGCGCAGGCGCGGGCGGCTGCGCTCGGGGTGCCGGCGTCGGTGCCTGTCGCGGTTCCG
>JBEIFN010000590.1:0-2075 GCA_040382435.1 Alphaproteobacteria bacterium | reverse complement strand
TCACCGATCACCTCTTGGCGCCGCTTGATGCCGCGGAAGGTGGCAAAGCCTTCGGCGAGCTGGGCCGGTGTCGCGCCGACGCGGATCGCGGCGGCGGCGGCTGCGACCTGGTTGTAGAGGTTGTGGGTGCCGACCATGCATGTCTCGAAGGTGCCGAGCGGCTTGCCGTGATGCAGGAGCTCGAAGCGCATTCGCCCGCTGTGGGGGTCGACGTCGACGACGCGGCCGTCCCAGGCGTGGGTGGGGCCGTAGCGCCAGACCTCGCACCGCGCGCCCGCGGCGACGTCGCGGACGTTTGCGTCGTCCCAGCGTGCCACCAGCAGGCCGTCCTCGGGGAGGTCGGCGACGAGCGTCCGGAACGCCTCTTTGACGTGGTCGAGGTCGCGGTAGATGTCGGCGTGGTCGAACTCGACGCTCGTCAGGATCGCCGTGTTCGGGTGATAATGAACGAACTTCGGCCGCTTGTCGAAGAACGCCGTGTCGTACTCGTCACCCTCGACGACGAAGTGCGTCCGCGCGCCCGCTCGCGCGGTTCGGTCGAAGTTGGCTGCGACGCCGCCGATGAGAAAACCCGGCTGCAAACCTGCCACATCGAGCAGCCACGCCGTCAGCGCGGTGGTGGTGGTCTTGCCATGCGTGCCTGCGACGACGGTGCTGTGCGCGGGCCGGAGGAAGGCTTCGCCGAGCAGGTGAGGCATCGAGGTGTACGGGATGTCCGAGGCGAGCAGGGCCTCCGCCTCTTCGTAGGTCTTGCGGATCACGTTGCCGACGACGACGAGGTCGGGGCGCGGCGAGAGGTTGCTCGCGACGAAGCCTTCGAGCACCGGGATCTGAAGGCGGGCGAGGACGTCGCTCATCGGAGGATAGAGCGCCGTATCGGACCCGCGGACGCGGTAGCCGAGGTCTTGGAGCATGCCGGCGAAGGCGCCCATGGCGGTTCCGCCGATGCCCATGAGGTGGAGCGAGGCGGGGGGCGGCGGGAGCTGCGTCATGAGGGGTTCCGGCGGACGGGCGCTGGGCGCGGGGTGAGCGAGGGTCCGATAACCGTTGCGCGCCCGTGGGGGGACCCGTGTGGCGCGCCCTCGCGCACGCGCTGTCGGGGTCTTAAGCCGCCGCGAGGGAGGTCGCTTGGACCGTTCGGTGCGTGCTTGGTGGGCGGACGGGGGCGTTCGGGTGTTGTGGGTCGAGGCGGCCGGCGTCATTGCCGAGACCGCGCGTCGTCACGGCGTCACTCCGGCGACCGAGGACGGGCTGCTGCGTGAGCTCGTCCTCGCCAACCTGCTGCTCGCCGCCTGGGTCAAGGGCGAGGAGCGCGTCACGTTGCAAGTCCGAGGCTTGGCACCTGCGTTCTCGTTCTACGGGGAGGTGGACGCCGCTGGAGCGTTCCGTGGGCGCATGACGCCGACGCACGCCATCGGCGTCGACGGCTTGGCGACCGCGCAGATGCTCACGATCAAGTACGACGCCGTCCGCGAGCTGTACCGGGGCCAGACGGCGTTCGAGCAGGAGTCCCTGGAGTTGGCCTTCGAACGTCACTTGCGGACGTCGGATCAGGTCGACGTGGCGGTCTCGCTCCGCGCCGACGGCCGCGCCGTGTTGCTCGAACGCATGCCCGAGGAGCCGGGCCGCCCCACGCTCGATCGGCAGGCCTGGACCGAGCTTCGCTTGGTGTTGGACGCGGATCCGCTGCTCGACCTTCCCGAGCCGACCGTCGGAGCGACCTCGATGTGGCGCGGTGCCCCGCTGCGGGTCCTCGATGTCACGCCGCTCGCGTTTCGCTGCCGCTGTTCCGACGAGAAGGTGCACGAGATGTTGGCGACGCTGGGACGCGACGCGCTTCTCGCGATGGCCGACGAGGACCACGGCGCGGAGATCGCGTGTCATTTCTGCGCCGAGAAGCGCAAGGTCGATGAACCGACGCTGCGCGTGATCGCCGCATCGGTTTCGTTGACCGACGAGCATTGAGGGCGGCGGCCGGTCGGAGGCAGGCATGCCGCGGCTCGCCGTGGTACCGTCGGGGAGGGAGGGGCGTTGCCCAACGGCCAAGCTTCGGCGATCGCCTGCGCGTTTCGCCT
>JBEIFN010000589.1:0-2078 GCA_040382435.1 Alphaproteobacteria bacterium | reverse complement strand
TCGTAGGTCTGCGAGACGAAGCTGTCGACGCGAACCCAGGTCCCCGCCAGGCTCGCCCCGGCGATCAACGCCGCTGCCGCCGCCATGACCCACCACGGCCGGGTCGTCGTCACGTGGGCCGCCGTCCGCAACAACCCTCCGAGCGCCCCCTGATCGTCATGGTCCACACGCCGCGCACCGCGACGTGTCCACAGCAGAAGCAGCGGCACCACGGTCAGCAACGTGAAGTACGAGATCGCCACGCCCGCCGCCGAATAGATGCCGTAGCTGCGGAGGATCGGCAGATCGGTCTGCAGCAAGGCCAAGAAGCCGATGATCGTCGTGAACGTGGTGAGGAAGCACGCCATGCCGATGTGCTCGGTGGCATCCACGATCGCGGTGACCTGCTGCTCCGCCGTGAGCACGCCGCCGTCCTCGACGAAGCGCCGGCCCTCCTCGTGGTACCGGCTGACGAGGTGGATGGCGTTGGCGACAGCGATCGCAGGAACCAACGCGAGGAAGCTCTGGTTGAGCAGATCGAACGGCTGCCCCGTCCACCCCATGAGGCCGAGCAGCATGAACATCGGGACGCCCGACGCGATGCCGGGGATGAGCACGCCGTGGCGACTGCGAAACATCGCGGCGAGCATCAGTCCCATGGCGACCGCGGCGATCGGCGCGAGGAGGAACTGATCCCGCACGATGACGTCGAGGACATCCGCACGAATCGCAGGGACGCCGCCCACATGAAGCGCAAGACCGCTGCCCTCGAGCGACGCCGACGCGGCATCCTCGACGGCGTGCACCACAGGGCGCAGCGCGGTGAGGTCGGACGTATCGACGTCGAGCGCCACCAAGACGGCCCCAAAACGTCCGTCCGCGCTCAAGAAGTTGGGGACGAGCGCCCCATCGGCGAGCAGCCGCGTCCGCCACGCCGCCATCCGCGGGTCGAGATCGTCGACCGGCGCCGTCGCGAGCAGGGGGACGGGGATCCAAAGACCCGCGATCCCGGGGCTCTGCCTCGGCATGCGCGTCACGGCGTAAACCCCGCGCACGCCCTCGACCCCCTCGATCTCGACGGCCAACGCCTCGATTCGCTCCAAGCGTTCGCGGGTGAGCAGCCCTTCGTCACCGCCGTCCGCGACGAGCACGAGCAGGTCGTCCTCGGCCCATCGCGCCTGATAATCCGCGAGGTAGGCCGCTTCCGGGTCCGTCCGCCCAAAGAAGGAGCGCACGGAGAAGTCGCCGCCGAGGCGGGACATGCCCAAGCTGAACGCAACCACGACGAGCGTCACGAGCACGGCGGACAGCCGGCGGTACGTGAGCAATAGCCGGGTTGTCCAGCCGAACATGACGTCCTTGAGGGTGCCGCGCGGTGTTGCGCCGAGCCGCTGTAATGCGTTCGTGACCGCGCGTCCGCTCAGCGCGGCGTGGTCGGCGCCATCGGCGAGGGCGGGGCGCGCGACATCGGCGCCTGCGGCGGGCCATCCGGCGTCGTCGGCGCCACGATGCCATCCTGCGGCCCTGTGGGTGCCTTCGGGTCCACATCAGGAAACACGCCCAGAATGCCGCCCCCCGGCAGGTCTTCCCACAGCAGCCACATCGCGCCAGAAGGCGTCTGCACGCGGCGGACCACCCGCGCGACCGCACCCGGGGTCGACGACGCGCCCGTTGCGTCCGGGCCGGCGCGCGTCACCGTCGTCGCGCCTGTGATCTCGGCATCGAGGAAGCGCGAGGCCGCAGCAGGAACCACGACGTCGGCGTTCTCGCCCCGCATCCACCGGGACAGCGCCTGGCTGATCTCGCCCAACAGCCGTGTCGAGCCCTCGCCCGCGGCGTCGAAGCGATCGAGCGACGCTGAACGGGTCGTGCCGTCCCAGACGATTCGACCGACTTGCAGCGTCTGCCAAGCGCCGCGCTCGATCGGCTGAGAGCGACGGACCGCAAACACCAACCCCAGCCGAGCCACCTCACCCGAAGGCCACGTCGCCTCTTCGACGGTCGGGGCGGTCGCGGCACGCAAGGCCACGAACTTGCTCCCCCCCGGCTGCACCTCCATCGCGATGCGCGCGAGCGCGGCGTCGAGGCGGCGCGGCGCG
>JBEIFN010000588.1:0-2084 GCA_040382435.1 Alphaproteobacteria bacterium | reverse complement strand
CCGCGCTGGGGTGGGGGGCGCGCGCCGCGGCCGGGGTGGCGGTGGCGGCGGTGGCGGGTGGGGGGGGGTGGGCCGTTGCGACCACGCTTCGCGTGGTCGCGCTGCTCGGTGGCGACGGCGTCGAGCGCCTCGGCGTCGTGCGGCTCGGGCGTGAGCTCATCGGGCTCGCAGGCGGAGCGCGCGGGGTCTTGTTCTTCGCCGTTGACGGCGCAGATGTGCTCCGGGTCGACCTTCACACGGGACGCCACCGCCCCGTCGGCGTCCATGTGGGTCGGGCACGGGTCCCGCGGTCCGCGGACGTCGACGTCGCAGCCGGACGGTTCCGTGGGTCCGTCGCCCGTCACCGCACCGGCGGGGGGCCGGTGGCCGTCGCTGCGCCTGCGGCCGAAGGGGCTGGGAGCTGGCGCAACACGGCTTGGTGGGCGGCGCTCACGACGGGCGTCGTGTTCGTGTGCCTCGCGATCGTGTTCGCGACCCTGCGGTGGTCGGGCGTGATCTAAGAGGTCGAACCTCAGAGGTTTCGGCGGTACGCGCCACCGACGGCGTACAGCGCACCGGTGATCTGGCCCAGCGTCGCGACGCGGACCGTGTGCATCAGCTCGCCAAAGAGGTTGCCGCCGGCCATCGCGACGGCCTGAAGGCGTTGGAGGGCCGCAGGGGCCTCTGCCGCGTGCGCGTGCTGGAAGCCGAGGACGGAGTCGATCTGGGCTTGCTTCTCGGCCGAGGTGGCGCGGCGCAGCTCGGGGGTCTCGGGTTCCCAGGCGTCGTGGTTGGTCTTGGGGTCGAGGAAGGTGTTGATGCCGATGATCGGCAGCGAGCCATCGTGCTTCTTGTGCTCGTACTTCATCGACTCATCTTGAATCTTGCTGCGTTGGTACTGCAATTCCATGGCGCCGAGGACGCCGCCGCGGCGGTCGATCGCCTCGAACTCTGCGAGGACCGCCTCCTCGACGAGATCGGTGAGCTCGTCGATGAAGTAGCTTCCTTGTAGATTGTTCTCGTTGAACTGGCTGCCGAGCTCGCGGTTGATGATCAGCTGAATCGCCATCGCGCGGCGCACGCTCTCTTCGGTCGGCGTGGTGATCGCTTCGTCGTACGCGTTGGTGTGGAGCGAGTTGCAGTTGTCGGAGAGGGCGAGGAGCGCCTGAAGCGTTGTCCGGATGTCGTTGAATTGGATCTCTCGGGCGTGCAGCGACCGTCCAGAGGTTTGAATGTGGTACTTCAGCATCTGGCTGCGCGGTCCCGCGCCGTAGCGGTCGCGCAGGGTCACGGCCCAGATCCGACGGGCGACGCGGCCGAGGACCGTGTACTCGGGGTCGAGCCCGTTGCTGAAGAAGAAGCTGAGGTTCGGGGCGAAGTCGTCGATGTGCATCCCTCGGGCGAGGTAGGCCTCGACGAGCGTGAACCCGTTCGACAGGGTGAGCGCGAGCTGGGTGATCGGGTTCGCGCCCGCTTCGGCGATGTGGTACCCGCTGATGCTGACGGAATAGAAGTTACGAACCTTGTTTTGTACGAACCAGGCTTGGATGTCGCCCATCATGCGCAGGGCGAAGGGCACCGAGAAGATGCAGGTGTTTTGCGCCTGGTCTTCCTTGAGGATGTCCGCTTGCACCGTCCCGCGCGCGGTTTGAACGGCCTCTTGCGCGAGGCGCTCGCGCGTAGCGGCGTCGGCGGTGCCGTTGGCCGCTTCGTAGCGCGCGATGCGGTCGTCGATCGCCGTGTTCATGAACATCGCGAGCAGGATCGGGGCGGGGCCGTTGATCGTCATGCTGACCGACGTCGTGGGGGCACACAGGTCGAAGCCCGCGTACAGACGCTTCATGTCGTCGAGGTGGGGGACGCTGACGCCGGATTCGCCGACCTTGCCGAAGATGTCGGGCCGGTGCGCGGGGTCCTCCCCGTATAGCGTGACGGAGTCGAAAGCGGTCGAGAGCCGGTGGGCTGTCTCGCCTTGGCACAACAGGTGGAACCGGGCGTTGGTCCTGTCGGGTCCACCCTCTCCCGCGAACATGCGCTTGGGGTCCTCGCCCTCGCGCTTGAGCGGGAACACGCCCGCGGTGAACGGGAACCGGCCGGGGAGGTTT
>JBEIFN010000587.1:0-2086 GCA_040382435.1 Alphaproteobacteria bacterium | reverse complement strand
CTCGCCTGAGCCGTCGAGCACGACCGTGACGACGTCACCGGCGAGGCCCTCGACCCACGCCAGCGGCATCACGTGGCCACCGTGCACCATCTGATCTGCGAGAACCTCGACCACCTCGCCGTCGGGCAGCTCGACGGCGTAGCGGGCTTCGCGGTCGTGCTCGGAGGAGGCGACCCAGCGGGTGACCAAACGCCAACGACCGTCGGCGGGGAGCCTGACCGTCCAAGACGCCTGCGCGTCCGGCGCGAGGATCGCGTGGCGGCCGTCGGATGCAGCGCTGTCGTCGACGCGCTGGGCCTTGCCGTAGAGCGTGAACCCTGGCTCCATCTCTTCGACCTCGACGGATTCGAGGTGGGGATCGAGCTCACGGAGCGAGATGACGCGTGCGCCCGCGGCCTCCAACGCAGGCACGAGGTGATCGGCGCAGTACGCGCGCGTCCACTCGTCTTCGCGCATCCCGTTGGTCGGGTTGCGCTGCCAGCGCCACCGCACGGGACGTCCGTCGTCCTCGCGGTCGAGTAGCTTGCCGTGTCCGGGCGAGAGGTAGATGGTCAGCCCCTCCAGCGGCCGGCGGTCGAGTTGGTCGAGGCCGACGAAGGGCAGTGGATCGACCGGCCCTGGGGGGCGGGTGGGTGCCGCGAGCGCGAGGCCGAGGAGGAGCCAGGTCACCAGACCTCCCGTGCGATGACGATGCCTGCTGCGACCCAGTCCGGGAGGTCGGCGACGGCGGTGTGGAACGTGGCGTCGTCGGGGAACGTGCCAGCCAGCCAGTCGAGCTGGCCGAGGTTGGGTTCGAAGGCGCCGCCGGTGTCGGACAGGCTCGCGATGCGCAGCTGCGAACCCGTGTCCACCCAGAACAGGGTCCCAACGCCGAAGTTGTGGACATCGCCGGCGACGGTGGCGCCTGGCTCGACGAGGATGCGGTCGTCCTTGGGGCCGTACCCGTACAGGCCCTGGACCTCGCGGAAGTACCAGTACCGCTTCTGGAGCGACTGCTCGCGCTGCGCCCGGTCGTACGGGATGCCGTTGTTGACGTCGACGTTGAACGTATGCCGGCTCCCGTCGGGGTAGCGGAGGACGATGGTGCCTTGCAGCAACGCCCGGTACAGGTCGTCCTCGCGGACCCAAGCCAGCGGCTGCGCAGCCCCCTCGCTCGCGCCTCCTGGGCCGTACACCCCGCCGACGACGTCTTGGCGCGTGTAGCGAAGGCGGAGCGCGTCGTCGGTCGGGGCTGCGTACAGCGCGATCGGACGTTGTTCGGAGCGTGTGGCGGCGCCCTCGCGCTCGTAGGCGAGGTACTTGGTCAGCCGCACGCGCCCTTCCGAGCCGCTCCGGTCACCCGTCCACCGTGCGCTCTCGAAGGTGCGCGACATCCAGGCGGCATCCTTCCAGACGTCGACGCCGTCGAGTCGGCGTGCGTTCTCGGCCATCGCCGCCATCAGCAACGTCGCCTCGCGGGCGTCGGGGCTGAGACCGGCGAGGCCCGGCGTGTTGGCGGCGTCGTCGCGATGGCGGTGAAGCCACGCGATCGTGCGCGCTGCCGTCGCCCCCAAGGCCTCGGAGGGCGTGCTGAGCCGCCGCCCGCTGGGCAGCGCGGCGGTCGCGAGCACCCGCGAAGGGGTGGCGGTGGCACCGGTGGGCTTGGCTTCGGGGCCGAGCACAGGCCACGTGGCGGGTGGCGCGCGCCAAGCCGGCGGCGGGACCTCCTCGCGCACGGCGGCGGCGGGGGGCGGCTCGGCGACCGCGCAGGCGATCCACAGCGACGGGAGCAGGGTCAAGGGGCCACCTCACCGGGGTTGGACGCGGAGCACGGGGCGGATCCGCAGGCATGGATGACCAAGCCCGGGTCTTGCAGGTCGAGGAACCGACGAACCTGGGTCTGCATTCCGGGCCACAGCCGAGGGAGGTCGTGGGCGTTGGTCTCGGGCGAGGGGCGGTTGACGCCTTCGTAGTCCGTCGTCTCGGGATCGAACTGCGCGACGGCGGGACCGCGGGTGGGGGCGGCCCCTTCGTCGAGACCAGGGACCGGCGTCGCGGCTGGGGAGAGCAACGTCGCTCCGGCGCCGCGCGCGAGGGTCCACGAGGT
>JBEIFN010000586.1:0-2102 GCA_040382435.1 Alphaproteobacteria bacterium | reverse complement strand
GATCGCGTCGCCGTCGGTGCCCGCCGCGCGTCGATCGGAACCAGCGGCAGCTCGGTGCCCCCGACGTCCAGCCGTTGGCACGGCGCCGTCTACATGTTCTCCCGCTCGGAGGGCTCGGGCTGGACGCAGCAGGCCAAGCTGCAGCCGTCCACCCTCGTGACCGAGGCCCGGTTCGGCTACAGCGTGGCGCTCTCGGGCGACACCCTCGTGGTCGGAGCTCCCCGCGACAACGCGACCATCGGCGCGACCACCAATCGATACGGGGCGGCGTGGGCCTACCGTTGGGATGGTTCCGCGTGGCAGTACGAGGCGAAGTTCACCGGTACCGGCGGATTCCGCAAGTTCGTCTCCACCAACCTCGACTGGTTCGGACGTTCGATCGACGTCGACGGCCGTTTCGCGGTGGTGGGCGCTCCGGGCATTGACGGCGCGACCGGCAACACGCCCGGCGTGAACACCGGAAACATCGGTGGGGCGTGGGTCTTCGAACGCAATGACTCGACGGGCGCGTGGACGCAGCGGGCCCAGTTGACCCGGACCGGCACCGGCGCCGGCGACGTCTTCGGAACGGCGGTCTCGATCCAGGGTGACCTGGTGCTCGTCGGTGCGCCGGGCGACAATCCCACCGGCAACGGTTCGGTTCCCTACAACCAGAACACCTTTGACTACGGCCAGTACGGCCAGGGCAGCGTTTGGGCGTGGCGGCGGAGTGCGGCCACGACCTGGAGCGAGATCTCGGGCAACCCGATCGTTTCCAGTGATCCCGGCGTGGGGAAGACCTTCGGTTTCGCGATCGATCACGAGTCCGGATACCTGCATGCCGGTGCGATCTTCGGCGGCGGCACGTATGTCAACGCGCAGGGCATCTCCGTCACCTCCGGTGCGGCCTTCACGCTGCCGATGGGGTTCTTCGACTGCGACCTGAACGGCACGACCGACTCGGGCACCGTGCCCGACATCGACGGAGACGGCATCGCTGACTGCAACGACCTGAACCGCGACGGTGACCGGGTCGACAACGCCTCGGAGACCTGCCCCGACAATCCGTCCCTCACGGCGCCCGCGACCTTCTATGCCGACTCGGATGGCGACGGGTACGGCAACGCGTCGGTGAACCAGTCCGCCTGCGCCGCTCCGGCCGGATACGTCTCAAACGACGACGACTGCAGCGACACGAACTCCGCGGCCTATCCCGGGGCGGCCGAGCTGTGCGCCTCGGCGGGCACCGACAGCGACTGCGATGGCGACACCGCCGAAGTCGATGCGGGCGCCGCCGACAAGGTGGCCATGTATGCCGACATCGACGGCGACGGCTACACCCTGGCCTCTTCGGCCCTGGTGTGCACCGGCACGGGCGGTTACCTGGTGGAGGCCTCGGCCGACGTGGATTGCAACGACGCGGTCGCGTCGATCCGTCCGGGCGGTGCTGAGTTGTGCGCGACCGTCGGAATCGACAACGACTGCGACCTTGACACGACGGATATCGACGCGAACGCCTCGGACCGGCAGAACTTCTTCGCCGACGTCGACGGCGACGGATTCGGCGATCCGGCGTCCTCGACCGCGGCCTGCTCGTCCCCCGCGAACCACGTCAGCAATGACGACGACTGTGACGACTCGAATGCGTCCATCAAGCCGACCGCGGACGAGTTGTGTGCGGATGTCGGAACCGACAACGACTGCGACGCGGATTCGGCCGAGGTCGATGCGGACGCCGCCGACAAGATCGTGTTCCACCAGGACGCCGACGAGGACGGTTTCGGCAACGCAAAGGTCGCCGCATCGGCGTGTACGGCCCCGACGGGCTACGTGCTGGATTCCACAGACTGCGACGACGCCGCCGATACGACCCATCCGGGCGCGGCCGAGACCTGCGCTGATCAGGCCGTCGACAACGACTGCGATTTCGACTACGACGACGCGTCCGACAAGGTGCCCCTCTATGGCGATCTTGACGGTGACGGCTACACCAACGCAGTGCCGGAATCAGTCTGTCCCGGTACGCCCGACTACCAGGCATCCCCCAGCGCCGAAAGTGACTGCGACGACTCGGACGGCTCGGTCCACCCGAACGCGTCGGAGACCTGCGAGAACGACGGCGT
>JBEIFN010000585.1:0-2111 GCA_040382435.1 Alphaproteobacteria bacterium | reverse complement strand
GGTCGACGCCGGCGAGTTGTCGTCCCTGCGCACGCTCGGCGAGATCGCCGCCAAGCTCGGCGCGAACCAGGGCTCTGGCCGCACCATCTTACAGGCCCTGCCCGAGGCTGCCGGCCCACCGGCCGCCGGCCTCGGACGCTTCCAAGTTCGGCTCGTCCCTGCGCCGGCCACCGGTCTCGGTGTCGTCGGGCTGGGGCGCGGGGAAGCCCAGGTCGTGAGCGGGCCCGACGCCGTGGCACAAGCCGTGGTGCGCCGACTCGCCGCCGCGGGGGTGCGCGCGCGTGCTGTGCCCGCCGTCGTTGACGCGCCCGACGTCGTCGTTCACCTCGCGGGCTTGGGGCCCTTCTCCGACCCCGATGCCGCGTCGGCCGCACCACGCGCCGTCTTCCTCGATATGCATCGCGTCGCGTCGCGGTTCGCGGCGTCCGGCGGTGTATTCGTCACCGTGCAAGCCACAGGAGGAGACTTCGGTCTCTCGGGCGGCGCCGGTACGGCCGCATGGGCTTCGGGACTCACCGGCTTGGTCAAGACGGCCGGGCTCGAATGGGCCTCCGCGTCGGTCAAGGCGATCGACGCGGGGGACGCATCGATGTCGGCGGACGCCCTCGCGGACTGCGTCGTCGGCGAGCTGCTCTCGGGGGGAGCCGAGCGAGAGGTCGGCTTCTCCGTCGACGGAACGCGTCAGACGCTCGCCGCCGCCGTGACGCCGCTGGTCCGAGGCCCGGCGCAGCTCGGCGCGTCCGACGTCGTCCTCGCTTCGGGCGGCGCACGCGGCGTGACGGCGGCCTCGCTGATCGCCCTTGCACAGGCCACGCGTGCCTCGTTCGTGCTGCTCGGTCGCACCGCGATCGCCGATGAACCCGCTTGGGCCGTGGGGCTCGACGATGAGGCCGCGCTCAAGCGCGCGTACCTCCAAGCCGCGATCGCGGCGGGCGACAAGCCCGCACCCGCGGCCGTCGGCCGTGCGGTCGACACCGTTCGCGCAGGTCGCGAGGTCCGAGCGACGATCGACGCGATCCAGCGGGCAGGGGGCCGCGCGCGCTACGCCGCCGTCGACGTGCAGGACGCTTCCGCGCTCTCCGGCCTCGTGGCCGACGTCGCGCGCTCCTGGGGGCCGGTCACCGTCATCGTGCACGGCGCGGGCGTGCTCGCCGACAAGAAGATCGCCGATAAGACCGAAGCGCAGTTCGACCGGGTGTTCGACACCAAGGTCGCCGGCCTCAAGGCCCTGCTCGCCGCGGTCCAGGGGCAGCCGATCTCCACGCTGGCGATGTTTTCGTCGGTCGCGGCGCGTGGCGGCAACCTCGGTCAGTGTGACTACGCCGCCGCCAACGAGGTCCTCAACCGCGTCGGCGCCCAGCTCGCGTCCGAGCGTGGCTGGCGGATGGTCTCGTTCGGCTGGGGACCTTGGGAGGGCGGCATGGTCACGCCCGCGCTCAAGGCGCACTTCCAGGCCGCTGGGGTCGCGCTGATCCCGCTGGACGGCGGCGCGCGCCTGTTCGCCGACGACCTCGTGTTCGGTGGGCCGGGCGCGACAGAGCTCGTGATCGGAGGTTCGGCCGACGCTTCCGCGCTGTTGGGTGAAGCCGGGCCGCCCCGTGTTCGCGCCGGCCTGCGCGTCAACGCTTCGACCGTGCCCGCGCTCGACGGACACCGCGTCCGCGGCGAGGCAGTTGTCCCCGTGGTCTTCGCGCTCGAGTGGATGGTCCGGGCTGCGCAAGCCGCGCGGCCCGACCTGCACCTGGCCGAGGTCCGCGATCTCGCCGTCGTCCGCGGGATCCGGGTGCCGTCGTTCGACGCAGACGGCCTCGAGCTGATCGTCGAGGCGACGCAGCGAGACGCCCATGACGGTGCCACGTTGGTGACGACGCTGACCGGCGTCGACGGCCGCAAACACTACGAGGCCACCGTGCGCATGGCGCATGCACCGACAACGGGGGAGGGTGCGCTGCCCTCACCAAGCGTTCAGGACCGCGTCGGCGGCCCGATCTATGACGGTGCAGTGCTGTTTCACGGCCCACAGTTTCAGGTCGTCGACGCCGTCGAAGGCCTGGGCCCCGAGGGCTTGGTCGCCCGGCTCGCCGGACTCGACGCGGTAGGCTGGACGGGGG
>JBEIFN010000584.1:0-2115 GCA_040382435.1 Alphaproteobacteria bacterium | reverse complement strand
GTTGGGGGTCACGGTCGCCGTCAGCACGCCGCCGCGCCGCGCGAGGCCCGCGGGGAGGTAGAGCCCCTCGTGCAACCAGACCCCGTCGAGCCACCACGTCGCCGACCAACCGACGGTGTCGCCGTCGGCGTCGGACCGGCCCGCAGGTACGATCGCCACCGCGTCTTCGATCGTCGGGTCGACGGGCGACAAGGACGCGCCGAGCAGGGCGGGCGGTGTGTTGGCGACCTGAACAGGGGGGCTGACGGCCTCCGCACCGACGCGATCGCCGTCGAAGGGCGTCGCGACGCAACGGATCAGCTGGCCGCGGGCATACCGCGCCGGATCGAGGGTGGGGGTGGACCAACGGATCCCGTCGACGTCCCAGGCGAGGGTCGCGCTGACGGCGTCGCCGTCGGGGTCAGCTAGCCCCTCGACCTCGCAGCGCGGCGGCAGATCGCGGCGGATCTCGCTCGGCGCGATGCGTGCCCCGCTCACGGTCGGCGCGGCGTTGCCGATGGCGGTCGTGGCCTGCACCTCGGTGGAGGACGTGCCATCCGAGGCCGTCGCCACGGCGGACCAGACCTCGCCGCGCGCGATCGGGAGGGGCGGACGGTCGCCGGCCCCCGCGACGGGGACGCCGTTGCGGATCCAGCCCATCGTGGTGGTGGTGGCATCGCCATCCGCGTCGGACGCCGAGAGCACGGCGCGCAGGCCGGTGGTGGCGTCGGGGGTGGCCGGGTCGAAGGTCAGCGTGAGCGTCGGCGGGGCGTCCCCGATCTGCAGCTCCGTGCTCGTCACGACCGTCGCCGCCGCGTCGTCGCGCAGCGTGGCTTCGGCGACCCAGCGCTGTCCCCGTGCCAACGCGGTCGCAGGGACGGCGCCGTCCTCGTGCTCGGTCCAAGCGCCGTCGCGCTGCCAACGCCAGCGGACGTCGACCGGATCGTCATCGGCGTCCTCGACGAACAACGCGGCCGTGAGCGGTGCCGTGGCGTCGGCGGTGGTAGGCAGCGTGACGAAGCCTTCAGGCGCGCTGTTGAACACCGCCACCTGTGCGCGGCCGGTCACCCCGCCGCGGACGACCTCGACGTCCCAGACGTCGTACCGCGCGGTCTCGATCGCGGGCAGCGCCGCGCCGGTGACGACGCGGCCGTCGCTGCGGCGGACCCACCGGACGCCTGCGTCCCCGTCGTCGAGCGGCGCGCCGTCGAGCGTGGCGTAGACGGTGTCGCGCGTCGTGGGGGTGGTCGGCGCGACACCGACGTCGAGCGCCGCGGGGTCAGGCGGCGCTCGGCAGGCGAAGGCCAACGGGAGCAGGGCGAGGATCGGGCGGACCATGCGTCATTCTATGCGTCCGCTGCAGCGTGGAGCGACACGGCGCCCAGACCTGCGATAGAAAGCGACGATGCTCAAGCGTGTCTCCGGCGTCGGCGTGGCAGTGTTCGGCGTGGCGGTCGCTGCGTTGCTGCTGCGTCTGCTCGCCTTTGGCCATGGGTACTCGACGGACGAGCTCTCGAACTTGTACCAAGGGCCTTGGTGGCGCGTCCTCGGCGACGCCGAGGTGGCGGTCAACCCGCCGGTGCTGCGTGCGTTCGTCAACCTCGTCGCGCCGGAGTGGGCGGTGCCTTGGACGGGCCGTGGGATCGCGGCGCTGTCGAGCGTGGCCACCGTCGTGATCCTTGCACGAACGGCGGCGCGCGTCGGGGGGCGGTGGGGCCTTGCCGCCGTGTTCGCGGCGGTCGTTTGGGCGGTGATGCCCGTCGCGGTCAAGACCGGTGCCGAGCTGCGGAGCTACGGCCTGCTCGGGATGCTGTTCGCCCTGCACCTCGACGCCTTGACGGTGCTGCGTACCTCGCCGCGAGACCGCGCCGCGCGGCGCCTGCGGGCGTTGACGGCGTTCGCGATGCCGTGGATCCACTACATCAGCGTGCCGGTCCTCCTGGGGCTCGGCGCGGCTGGCTGGCTTCGCGGTGACCGCGGCGACCGCGTTCGCGCCTACATCCCCGCCGCGATCGGGATCCTGCCGGTGACGACGATCGTCTTCTTCACCGACGAGACGCGCGTCGCGACGCCGGAGTCTGCTTGGTGGACGCTGGTCCCGATCGCAGGTTTTGGGCTGGATGTCCCCGACGCTCT
>JBEIFN010000583.1:0-2125 GCA_040382435.1 Alphaproteobacteria bacterium | reverse complement strand
CTGACGGCACGGGCACGCACGGCGCTCGGGCTTCCGCCTTCGACCACGTTCCGGCTCCCGGGTGCGCCCGCCGAGAGCGGCCGCGGCTTCAGCTTGGCGCAGAAGATGGTTGGACGGGCATGCGGTCTGCCCGAGGGCACCGGCGTTCGCCCGGGTACATACTGTGAGCCGCGGATGACGTCGGTCGGTAGCCAGGACACCACCGGGCCGATGACCCGCGACGAGCTGAAGGACTTGGCGTGCCTCGGGTTCTCGGCCGACCTCGTCATGCAGTCGTTCTGCCACACCGCGGCCTACCCCAAGCTCGTCGACGTCAAGATGCACCGGACGTTGCCGCCCTTCATCACGAGCCGTGGTGGCGTCAGCCTCCGCGTCGGCGATGGCGTCATCCACTCGTGGCTCAACCGGTTGCTGCTCCCCGACACCTGCGGCACCGGCGGCGACTCGCACACCCGGTTCCCGATCGGGATCTCGTTCCCCGCCGGGTCGGGCCTCGTCGCCTTTGCCGCGGCCACAGGCGTGATGCCGCTCGACATGCCCGAATCGGTCCTCGTTCGCTTCTCGGGCACGTTGCAGCCCGGCATCACGCTCCGCGACCTCGTCAACGCGATCCCGTACCAAGCGATCAAGCAGGGGCTGCTCACGGTCGAAAAGAAGGGCAAGAAGAACATCTTCTCCGGACGCATCCTCGAGATCGAGGGCCTGCCCGACCTCAAGATCGAGCAGGCGTTCGAGTTGACCGACGCCTCCGCGGAGCGTTCTGCGGCGGCATGCACCGTGCGGCTCAACCGTGAGCCGGTCGTCGAGTACCTGCAGAGCAACATCACCCTGATGAAGTGGATGATCGCCAACGGCTACGAGGACGAGCGCACGCTGCGGCGCCGGATCGCGTCGATGCAGGACTGGATCGCCAACGGCACGCTGCTGCAGCCCGACGCGGACGCCGACTACGCCGCGATCATCGACATCGACATGGACGCGATCACCGAGCCGCTCCTCGCCTGCCCGAACGATCCCGACGACGTCAAGCCGCTCTCCGAGGTGTCCGGCCGCGCGATCGACGAGGTCTTCATCGGCTCGTGCATGACCAACATCGGGCACTTCCGCGCCGCGGGCAAGGTGCTGGACGGAAAGTCCGACATCCCGACGCGCCTGTGGATTGCCCCCCCCACCCGAATGGACGCGATGATCCTCAACGAGGAAGGCTACTACGCGGTGCTCGGCAAGGCCGGCGCGCGCATGGAGATGCCTGGCTGCTCGCTGTGCATGGGCAACCAAGCGCAGATGAAGCGCGGCGCCACCGCCGTCTCGACCAGCACCCGCAACTTCCCGAACCGCCTCGGCATCGAGACCCAGGTGTTCCTCGCGTCGGCCGAGCTGTCCGCCGTCACAGCTCTTCTGGGTCGCCTCCCCACCCCTGCGGAGTACCAGACGCAGGTCGCGGTCGTGAACGAGAAGGCCAAGGACATCTACCGCTACATGAGCTTCGACCGCATCCCGGAGTTCGTCGAAGCCGCGTCGACCGTCGGCTGATCGTCAACCCGCGCGCCCTTCACGGCCCGGCCTGACGCCTGTCACGCCGGGCCGTTCCGCGACAGGGGGCCACCGAGGCGATACGACGACACCTCGGAGGTCCAATGCCCAAGATCCAACCCCTGCTCTTCGCCGTGTTCGCCGCCTGCGCGGGCCCCGACGCGCAGGAGCCCGTGGACACCTCCCCAGCGACACCGTGCGGCGTCTCGGTGCTGTCGTGGCCCTTCGACGATGGGGCATCGGACGTCGCGCAGGCCGGTCCTTTCGAGGTGGTCCTCAGCGCTGACGATGGCACCGCGACGCTCACGGCGAACGTCCCCGGCGTGTCGTATCGGCGCGCGGGCGCCGTCCTCGGCTTCGTCCCCGACGCGCCGATCGCCCAAGCCCAACCCCTCACGCTCACGGCCACCACGTGCGATGGCGCGTCGTCGCGGAGCGCAACCGTCGGCACGCTCGGCACGCAGCTCGACGTCGAGGCGCAGGGCTTGGCGTTCGACATCGACCTCGCCTCCGTTTCGTTCGCGCGCCCGGCAGGCTTCGGCACCTTGGCAGGGCTGCTGCCCGATCTCGGGACGACGCTGCGCGTCGGCGT
>JBEIFN010000582.1:0-2129 GCA_040382435.1 Alphaproteobacteria bacterium | reverse complement strand
CCTCGCGCTCGGCGGCGTCGTCCACGGCCGAGGGGCAGACCGGCTGCCGAACACGGTCGCGGCGTCGTTCGACGGACTGACGGGCGAGGCCTTGGTCGCGGGCCTCGATCTACTCGGCGTGGCCGCGTCGGCAGGGGCTGCCTGCGCTTCCGGCGCCGCCGAGGCCTCCCCTGCACTCGTCGCGATCGGCTGGCCGCAGCCGCGAGCCTTGTTGCGCCTCAGCCTCGGTCCCGACCTCGACGCCAACGGGGTGGACGTGCTGGTCGAAGCGCTGCGGACGGCCGTGAGCCAAGCGCGGCAAGCCGAGGCCTGGTCCTCGGATGGCGAGCCGACGTTTCGTCGTTAGGGACGCAATGGAGGCGACGATGGCGCTAGGCGGTCAGCACAACGAGACGTTTCAGACCCCGCGTCCTCGCGAGCAGGTCGTGGCGCACCTGTTGAACCCGGCTGCCATCGCCGCCGCGGTCGAGGGACTCGAACGACACGAGGTGCTCGCACAGTCCGCCGAGGGCCTGACGATGCGGTTCGTGCTCGCCGCGCAAGGCGCCGCGGGCATCCGATTTCAGCCAGACTACCGAGTTTCGTGGCGGCTCACAGCCGAAGGTGTGACCTGGGACGCCGTCGAACCGAGCAACCTCATCAACCGGGGTGCGGCCAAGATCACCCCAACGGCGAACGGCTGCACCGTCGCTTGGTCTCAAGCGATCGAGCTTCGGATCGAGATCCCGCGGCTCGCGATGCCGCTCGTTCGGCCCGTCCTCGACGCTGCCCTCGCACCCGCCCTGCGCACCTACGTCCGGCGACTCGCTGCGGGCCTTCGATGATCGAAGCCCGCGCCGTGGGCTGGGTGCTCGCTTGGCTGCTCGCGGCCCGCACGCTCGCCGTCGCCGCCGTCGACACGTGGCTCGGGATGAGCCTGCACCGCGGGTGGTCCCCGGTCGTCACCCTGCTCCTCGCGGTGTTCGCCACGTCGGTCCTCTCTCCACGCGCACACACCGCCTGGACGACGCGACGGGGCGCACAACGCGTGCGTGTCGGCCTCGGGGTGGCGCTCGCGGCGTTGTCGTTGATGGCGGCGCACGACGCCGCGTACCAAGGCACCTACTACGCGTACGGCTACGTCCCCGACCGCAAAATCGGCGAATGGCCGTTTCGCGGTGGAGAGACCCGCGAGGAAGACCGGGTGGGCTACCACATGGTCGCGCACACCCTCGCCGACGGTACCCGCAACTGCGGGGTTGGCGCGGTGCCCGACAGCGCACCCACAATCGTCCTGATCGGCGACAGCTGGACGTACGGCGTCGGTCTGCCCGACGAGCAGACGCTGTGCTGGCACCTGCGGGAGCGCGCCGACGCTGCGGGGCACGTCGCCCGATGGGTCAACCTCGGGCAGCCGGGCGCAAACCTGCGCAGCCACGCCGCGACGTTGCGCTACGCGGTGGAGACGTTCCATCCCGATCTCGTCCTGATGGGCAACCTCCCGGTCGACGACAGCCGCGGCGTCGACCTCAACGACCAGCGACCGTTCGCGCGGTCGCCGTTGTTTCGCGTGATCGCCGCCGTCGTCGGACCCCAGACGCTGTGGGACACGCTGACCCTGCTGCCCGAGCTGATGCCGGCCGACGGGTGGGGCCTCGCGTACACGCGGGCCGCGGCGGGGTCGATCGCAGCGACCGCTTCGGCGACGGGAACGCCGGTATGGATCGAGTGGATCCCCGGCCACTTCACCGAGAACCCTTGGCCGCTCGCGGGCTATCTAGAGGCGTGGAAGGCGCTTTTGCCTGCGCATCCAGAGCTCCATCTCGCGCTGACCGAGCCGCTGATGACCGGCCCCGAAGACGCCCCGTGGATCATGGTCGGCGACGGGCATCCTACGGGCGAGGGCAACGCCGAGCGCGCCCGACGGTGGGATGCGGCGCTCGCGGATTGGTGGGGGGCGCGATGAACCGCTGGCAAGGTCTCGCGGCACCTCTGGTGCGCACCGCAACCGGCGTCATGCTCGCGCACGCGGCGTTGAACGTGTGGATCGTCAGCGCTTGCGCCGCTTGGACGGACGCACCCGTCTCGATCGCCTGGTTGTTGGTGCGCATCGGCCTCCACGCCGCCGGCGCGGCCCACCTCTACCGGGG
>JBEIFN010000581.1:0-2133 GCA_040382435.1 Alphaproteobacteria bacterium | reverse complement strand
GGCTTCGCCGTAGGCGCTCAGGGTGAAGATCTCGTGGTCGCGGGCCGCGACGGGGAGGTCGCGCGGCGCGGGTGCCTCCTCGAGGATGGCAGCGGCGTTGGTCCCTGCGAGTCCGAAGCTGTTCACCGCCGCGCGCCGCGGCCCCGTGGTCTGAGGCCACGGCTCGAGCGCGCGCGGGAAGCGGTGGGGCATCGTGGGCTGCAAGCCGGGGTTGGGCGACGAGAGGTGCAAGTGCGCGACGTGCTGCCGGTGGTGCAGGCACAACGCCGTCTTGATGAAGCTGCCGATGCCGGCCGCGACCTCCATGTGGCCGACGTTGGTCTTCAGCGAGCCGAGCGTCAGCGGGGTCGTGCGGCCTTCGCCGAACACCTCGCGCAGGGCGTGGAACTCGATCGGGTCGCCGACGGTGGTGCCCGTGCCGTGGGCCTCGACGTAGTCGACGGTCTGCGGTGCGACCTCGCCGACGGCCAACGCCGATCGCAGCAGGCGGGCCTGGGACTCCGACGTCGGGACCACGACGTTGTCGGTGCGACCGATGTGGTTGACCGCGGTGCCCCGCACGACGGCGTAGATGCGGTCGCCGTCGGCCTGTGCGAGATCGAGCCGCTTGAGGACGACGACACCGCATCCTTCGGCGCGGACGTAGCCCTTGCCAGACGCGTCGAACGCTGCGCACCGGCTGTCGGCGGACAGCAGGCCGAAGTTGTTCATCGTCAGGCTGTGTTCCGGCGATTCGATGATCGCCACGCCGCCTGCGAGCGCCCATTCACACTCGCCCGACTGGATGGCGCGGGCGGCCTGGTGGACGGCGACGAGGCTCGTGGAACAGGCTGTGTTGACGTTGACGCTCGGACCGCTGAGCCCGAAGCGCGCCGAGATGCGTCCGCACACGAAGCTCGGGTCGTTGCCGCCGCCGACAAACCGGTCTGCGTCCTCGCCGCCGATCTCCATCCGCCAGAAAAACCGTTGCAGGTACTCGGACTGTGCCGTCCCCATGAAGCAGCCGCCGACGCGGTCGGGCGTCGCCGCGGGGGCGAGTCCAGCGTCCTGGAGGGCCTCGTGCGCGACCTCGAGCGCGAGGCGCTGCTTGGGGTCCATCACGCGCGCCTCGCGGGGCGAGATCCGGAAGAAGGTGGGGTCGAAGTCGCGAACGCGGTCGAGCCACCCGCCGCGGAGCGCGAGTTTGGGCAGGGTGCCGCCCCCGTGCGCGAGCCGGAGCGCGTCCAAGTTCCAGCGGTCTGCGGGGATGTCGTGGATGGCGTCGCCTCCGGCGACGAGAAGCGACCAGAAGGCGTTGAGGTCGTGGCTGGCCGGGAAGCGGCAGGCCATGCCGATAACAGCGAGGGCAGGGGCGGACATGAGGCCTCGGGGCGGTGCTGGTGCGCCGCATTGGGGCGAGTATAGTGCGGCGTCCCCTGATGCGCTGGAGTCCCGCATGCGTCGCCTTCCTCTGCTCTTCGTGCTCTTGGGCGGCGTCTTCCTCCCGGCGTGCGCGCCGTCCCCGTCCGAGGAGCAGGACAGCGCCGCGCCGGCGTTCGACGACCCGACGCTACCGGGGGCCTATGACGTCACGCGGACCGACGTGTCGCTCGATCTCGACCTGTCGCGCGCCGGCCTCCCGTCGACGCTGCCCGCGTCGTTGTACGTGCCCGATCGCGGCGGCGAGGCCCTCCCCGTTGTCCTGTTCCACCATGGTTTTGCAACGTCGCCCACGGCGTACCATGCGACGCTCACGCACCTCGCGAGCCACGGCTTCGTCGTCGTCGCGCCCACGTTCGACAGCGGGTTCACCAACACGCGCACCCACGCGGGCCTCGCCGAGGATGCCAGCGCCATCTTTACCTGGCTGCAACAGCACCCGCTGCCGACCGACGCCTCGCTCGCGCTGGAGGCGTTTGGTCAGTTCGGGCATAGTCGCGGCGGCAAGGCCGCGTTGCTGGCAGCGGCGACGGACGCGCGCGTCGGCGGGACGTTCACCGCCGACCCCGTTGATGCCGGTCCGCCGTTTGGCGACTTCGATCCTGCGGACTACCCGAGCGTGACGCCCGAGCTCGCGCCGACGATTCCCCGTCCGGTGGCGCAGCTCGGCGCGGGGCGCGGACCGGAAGGCGTGGTGCCGTGCGCCCCAGCGGG
>JBEIFN010000580.1:0-2134 GCA_040382435.1 Alphaproteobacteria bacterium | reverse complement strand
GTGACGCGACGCAGGTCGACGGCGCCGCGCGCGGTGGTACGCTCGCGGTTCGGAGCCGACGATGATCCTGCTCGCCAGCTTGCTCGCCCACGGTCCGGCGCCCGCGATCCTCGAACTGCTGACGCTGGGCGTCGACGGCCCTTGCGAAGCGGTCCCCGGCGGGGCGAGCCCCGGGTTGATTCGGACCAACCTCGGGGTCCACGAAGCCCAGGCCGACGGGACGTTCGCTTTTGGCTGCCCGTCGCGTTGGGGTGGCTCGGAGACCGCGCTCGCCGCGGCGTCCGTGGACGGCGCGGGGCTGTGGCTCGCTGGCACCGACGGCGTCTACCTCTCGACCACCGGCGGCTGTGAGGCGCAGCCCTACGCGCTGGGGGCCGACGACGTCCCTGTCGCGGTCGCCAGCTGGCGCGGTGACGGTTGGTTGCTCACGCGCGACTTCAGCGCGGCCACTGGGTCGCTGTGGCGGTTGCCCCTCTCGGGACCGTCGGAGCGCGTGCAGACGTGGACGAACGTGCGGCCCGACGGCCTGCTCGCGGACGGCGATACGCTGTGGGTGGCAGGGAGCCAGCCGAACCCCACGCTGCTGTCCTACGATGGGCGGGCGTGGCGCGATCTCACGCCGGCCGCGTGGCCGCCCACCGAGGCGCCCCTCGACCGCCTCGCGCCCAAACTCGCTGCCGACGGCGGCGTATGGCTCCTCGCGGGCACCGGCGCGCCGCGCGCGCTGTGGTGGACCGACGGCGACGCGGTCTCGGTGGGGCCATCGGCGACCGGCTCGCTCCTCGGCCCCGTTCGCGCCCCGTACGTCGACCTCGCGGTGGTCGACGGCGCGCTGTGGTGGAACCTCTCGGGTGAATGGGCCCCGCACGGCGTCGAGGTCGACTGGACCTGCCTGCAGATGGGCCCGGACGGCTTGCCTTGGGCGTGCGCGCAGGACGAGCTGCGTCAGGTGGTGGGCGTCGACGTCGGCGGACCGATGGAGGTGCTCGCCGCGAGCCTGCGCCAGCTCGGCCCGCCCTTGGATCGCTGCGACGACGTGGACGGACAGTGTGACCTCGACTGGCTGCACTTTGGCGGGGAGTCCGGGTTCGTCGAGACCTCGCCGACGACGTGCCCCGACGAGGTCCGCACGCCGCTGCCCCCGTCGCCAGCGTCCGCGTGTGGCTGTGACGCGCGTGCGCCGCGCTCAGCCTTGGGGGCTTGGCTCGCGTTCGCCGTGGCCCTCGTCCGCCGCCGCCCACACCACGCGCGCGGTCGCTGACGTCCAAGCGTCGAGGTGGGGGAGGGCGTCGGCCTCGATCGCGGCGCGTTTGAGCTTGAGCGTGGGCGTCAGCGTGCCGGCTTCGATCGACCAAGGGTGCGCCCGCACGACGAGGTGGCTGAGCTGCTCGTGCTTGGGCAGGGCGGCATTGACGCCGACCAACAGCGCCGCCCAGCGGTCGGTGAGCGTGCGTCGGACCGTCTCGGCGGGGCCAGTCGGGCCGTCGAGCGCGGCCCGGAGGTCCTCGGCGGGCACCGCGATCGCGAGCGCGGCCGGACGCCCAGCGCCGAGCACGCACACCGACTCGAACCCGCCGTCGGCGAGCAGGCGGTCCTCGATCGGCGCTGGCGCCACGAATTTGCCTTTGCTCGTCTTGAACGGCTCCTTCTTGCGGCCCACCAGGCGCAGCATCCCGTCCTCGCGGCGCACGCCGAGATCGCCGGTGCGAAAGAAGCCGTCGGCGGTGAACGCCTCGGCGTCGAGGTCGGGCCGCCCGTGGTAGCCCGCGAACAGTCCCGGGCTGTGGACGAGGATCTCGCCGTCGTCGTCGAGCCGCGCCGTCACGCCTGGGTAGGGGACGCCGACCCAGCCCGGCGCACGGTTGTCGAGCGTGGAGAAGTGCGAGTAGCCGAAGTCCTCGCTCATCGCGTAGCCTTCGAGGAGCGGCACCCCGAGCTCGTTGTACCACTCGAGCAGCGCGGCCGGGATCGGCGCCGACCCGCTCGCAGCCATCCGCACGGCATCGAGGCCAAGGCCGCGCAGGATCGCGCGTTTGACGCGTGGACCGACCCACGGCAGCCGCCACAGGCGGCGCAGCCAGACGTCGGGGACCTTGGCGACGACGCCCTGTTGGAACTTGAGCCACAGCCGCGG
>JBEIFN010000579.1:0-2135 GCA_040382435.1 Alphaproteobacteria bacterium | reverse complement strand
TGTCGTCCTCCGTCCAGCCGTCGTCCTCGACGTCACCCTCGGCGCCGGGGGTGTTGTTGTAGAACAGGTCGTTGTACGTCACGTCCGCGTTCCGGTAGTCGGACCACACCGCTGCGAACTTGCCGTCGGTGTGCGCCAGCCGCGGGAACGTGCTGTTCGCCGTGCCGATCTGGTCGCGATCGATGCGGACCTCTTCCGAGCCATCGGGGAACGCGCCCGCCGTGGCGACGCGGTAGTAGACGTCGTAGGCGAACTCGCGGTTGTCTTGCCAGACGATGTGCGCTTGATCGCCAAGGACGACCAGCTCGGGGTTGAGGCTCTCGGAGAACCCGGGCGTATCGCCCGAATCGACGCGTTCTGCTGCGTCGAGCCACGTCGTCCCGCCGTCACCGCTGTAGTTCATGTAGACGTCGCGCTTCTCGCCCCCGCGGTCGTCGTGCCAGACGACATAGGCCGAGGTGTCGCTCACGCCGAGCCGCGGCGAGAAGCTGTAATGGGACCCGCGCTCATCGCCGGTGTCGACGCGCTTTTTGGGGTCGAACGCCTCTCCGCCGCTGTTGGAGATCGCGGCGAAGATGTCCTGCTTGCCGTTACGGGTGCTCTCCCAGACCACCCAGATCCGACCGGTGGGGTCGACTTGGACCTGCGGATTGCCGTTCCAGCTCGACCCGGCGACATCATCGCCCTCGCCGTCCGCGTTGCCCGCCCCGATCAGCACCGGAGGTTGGAACTTGCGACCGCCGTTGATCGACGTCGACATGTAGATGTCGGGCGCGCCGTTGACCTGATCGTACCAGACGACGTGAACGCGGCCTTCGAACAACGCGAGCTTCGGACCGAGCGAGATCGCGTAACCCTCGGGGTCGGCGTCGATCGCGGTGTCCTCGCCCTGCCACGTCTCACCGGCGTCGGTGGAGTAGTTCAGGTAGATGTTCTGGTAGTTCGTCTCGCCGTCGCGGGTGTCCTCCCAAGCGACGAACACGCGGTCGCCAGCGCACGCCATCGTGACGCCCGACGCATCACCGGGGCCCTGCTTGACCTGCACCGGGTTGCCCCACGTCAGACCACCGTCGAGCGACTTGTTGAACCACACGTCGACGAAGCCGTCGGGTTGCGGCTCGTCACGCACCAAGACGAGCTCGCCCGCCTCGTCGAGCAGGTACTTCTTCTCGTACCAGACGACGTAGACGGTCTGGTCCTTGCCGACGCAAATCTGTGGCTCGAAGCTGTCGAACTTGTCGGGCTTCCAGTTCTCGTCGAAGTTCTTGTAGTCGACGCCGCCCCCGTCGATCTCGGTATCGAAGTTGAGCTTGCTCAGGTCGATCGCCGTCGGACCCTGCGGACCACACGCCATCAGCGCGAGCCCCGCAACCCCAAGGCGCGCTCCGCGCAGCCCCAAGCCCGTCACCGACCGAAACTTCGACGCCACCATGTGTCACACTCCAACGACAGGCCGCATCATAGACCATGACGACGCGGCGCGCCAGCCTTGACGTCACGGACCTACGGGGTAAGGGGCCGCGCCATCCTTTTCCCGGAGCGACCGCCGTGTACGACAAGGCCCTCCTCGGCAACCGCTACACCTGCTTCCAGTGCGGGACCAAGTTCTACGACCTCCAACGCCCGGAGCCGCTGTGCCCCGAGTGCAACGCCGACCAGCGCGAAGCGCCCGTCCGTGACATCAAGGCGCTTCTCGCCGGCCGCCGCAACCGCGGCGACGAAGTCGGTGACGACGACGGTGACGACGAGGATCTCGACGACCTCGGCCTCGACGACGAGGACGACGACGACCTCGACGAGGACGACGGCGAAGAGGAGTTCGGCGAGGAGGAGTGAGCGTCGAGCGCGCTCAGGGCTCTTCGGCCCAAGGGTGCGCGCGGTCTCCCCACACCACGTCCATCACCATCAGACCGTGCGCCGGGGCCGTCGGGCCTGCGGCGCTTCTGTTTTTGGCGGCGAGCATCGCGGGGATCGCGTCGGACGCGCATCGTCCGTGCCCCACCTCGGTGAGGGTGCCCGCGATGACCCGAACCATGTGCCGCAAGAACCCGTTGCCCACGACGTCGAGCGCGAACACCTCGCCCTAGGTCGCTAGCTAGACCTCGAGCAACGTGCGTTCGGTGGACGTCGCGCCA
>JBEIFN010000578.1:0-2142 GCA_040382435.1 Alphaproteobacteria bacterium | reverse complement strand
TGATGGCGGTAGCCGATGTCGATCCACGTGTCGTTCAGGCCGGTGGTCGCCTCAAGACGCCCCGCGCGCGAAGGCGACAGCGTGTCGAGGAGGATCAGGACGCCGCCACCGGCGCTTCCGCCGAGCTTGCTCCCAGTGAGCCGCGACGTCTTGTCGGGCGTGAGATCGTCGGCGAGCGCGTCCTCACGGAACCACACCATGTCGAAGCCACCGCGTGCGTAGGGAACGACGGGCTGCTCGTCGAGCACGTGGCCGCGCAAGGTGGTGCCGAGGTGAATCGGGAGCCACTGCATCCGGCTGCGGTCGGAACTGGCTTCGAGCGTGGACGGATCGATCTGGTAGCCCTTCTTGCTCGCGAACCCGAGGCCAGCATCGATCTGCACGATCTGCTCGATCACCACACCGGCTTCGAGACGGAGAACGCTGAAGGCAGGCGCGTACGCAGCGCGCAGCGCCTCGGTCTTGACGGGCTGCAAGTCGTGCCCAATGCGAACGAACCCGACCTGAGGCGTGGTGTCGCGCGCGTGCACAAAGGACGGCCCCTTGGGCGCGTCGTCGTCCTCACCAGCGTGCGCCGGACCCCCGAACACCGCGGCGGCAACGGCCACCGCCACCAGCCCCGAGGCCCGACGACGGCGCGTCGACGCGACGGCGAATGCGCGCGCGCCCAGACCGAGCCCCCCGGCGCTCACCACTTGGCAGCCCATCGGCCCGCCCGTCTCTCCCGTGACATCACCGGCCGTCGACGACGGACGCGGCATCTGCGAGACGACCTGACTCATCGGACCCTCCGTGCCGCCCGCATCGACGGCCCGCACGCCTATAAAGTACGTGACGTAGTTGGCAAGCCCCGTCAGCCGAACGCTGACGCGACCTCCCTCTTCGGGTTGTTCCACCCTCACCGGTGAGGCGACCTCGACGACGAGCGAGCCCGCGAGCCCAGTGTCGGTGGCCGAGGAGCCCGTCGAGACCGGCCCACCCCCGAGAGGGTACGCGTCCGCAGTGAAGGGCGTCGCCGAAATATAGACGTTGTAGGCATCGACATCCGGTTCGGACGAGGCCGCGAACTCCACGAGCAACGCGCTGTCGGCGAAGCGCACGTTGGCCTCCGAGAGGCTGACGGTCGGCGGAGCGTCGTCCTTGCGGAAGTCCACGCGTGATGCGCCCTTCTTCGCCCCGTTTTCGAGGCTGACCCACAGCGCGTTCTCCCCTTCCCCGAACGCCTCGTCGACAACGAACGTGCCGTTGACAACGACGCCCGCCGTTGCCTCCCCGCGCAGAATCTCGCTGCCGCCACCTTCCCGGGTGCCTCCGCGCCGCAGGATCCACGTCCCGGCGTCCTTCGGCGTGAACGAGAACGCGACCTCGGCCCCCGACTCCGCGATGGCCGGAGTGAGCGTCACTGGCCCGGCGTACAACCCATCGCCGAGCAAGGCAACCCGACCATCGTCGGTACCAGCGAACACAGCGCCCGGCCGCGCCTGCAACAAGTCGTACGCGCGAAAGTTGGCCTCAAAGGACGCTAGAGCCGTCGACGGCGACGGGGACGTCGAGGCGGGATCGAGCGCGTAGAAGGTCCCGTCTTTCTGCACGAGGAGCGCCGACAGCGCGCCTGACGACGTGGTCGTGACCGCGACCGAGGTGATGCCCGCCAAGCCCGTGCCCACCGCGCGGATCGGGCTCCCTGTGACCCCTGTCGTCGTCCACCCCGTCCAGCCGAACAGGCCCTGGTCGGGGTCGGCCATGTAGACGAGGATGCCGCTGCCGACCACCGCGCCGGGCACGCCGTACACATCGACCGGATCGGCGCGGAGTGTCAGGCCCAACACCTGGGGGGCTGTGCGGGTTCCGAGATCGAGCGCCGTGTAGTCGCCGTCGCCGTGCACGACGTACAGGTCGTCCGCCCCCGACACGGCCGACGCCACAAACACCGCCTCGACGTAGCCCGCCGGCGTGAGCGAAAACGGGTCGCCGGACACTTGGACGTCGCCGGTGCTCGGGTTCACATCCACGAGCGACAGCTTGTCACCGCTGCCGTAGGCCAGGCCGTACAGCACGCCGTCGGAGCCTTGATGCAGCGAGACGATCGGCGCGCTCGCGAGCGAGGCCGTGGTGAACGTCCCCTCCCCACTCCAGGCTCGA
>JBEIFN010000577.1:0-2144 GCA_040382435.1 Alphaproteobacteria bacterium | reverse complement strand
TGGCTCACCGCGTCGGGACCGTGGAGCGAGAGCGCGACGGAGGTCGCACCGGCGGCGTGAAGCCGACCGACGAGCGCCGGGTCGGCGAGCATGCGTCCGTGGGTGCTGACCTCGACCGGGACCCCGCGCGCGCGGGCGTACGAGACGGCTTGGAGAACGCCGGGGGCGAGCAGCGGTTCTCCGCCGCTGACGCGAACGCCCCCCGCTGCGATCGCGGCGTCGACCTCGGCGCGCACCTCGGCCGTCGGACGCGGTGGCGCGTTCGGCGACGCGTCGGCATCGCAGAACGGGCAAGCTTGGTTGCAACGACGCCCGAAGGTGACGGTCCGCATCTGCCGCGGGTATCCGCCGCTTCGGCGCGCGGCGAGTGACGACCGTGCTGGCGGCGTCACGTCCTGCCTACCCTGACCCCCCGGTGAGGTTATCGGAGCGCGCCGGGGGCGGGATGGATCAGGGCGGGTGGTTGCACCAAGGGTTGGCGGTCCTGCGTGACATGGACGGCCCCACCTCCCTCGCCGTGCTGCTCGGGGTGCTCGGCTTGTGCGGCCTTGGCCTGCCGATGCCCGAGGACGTCGTCCTGATCACCGCCGGTTGGCTCGCGTCGCTCGGCAAGTTCTCGCCGACGACCGCGATCTTCGCGGGCCTGCTCGGTGTCCTGTCCGGCGACGCCGTCCTGTTCTTCCTCGGACGGACGTACGGCCGCGCCCTGCTCCGCCATCGCCTCGCAGGCTGGCTGTTCCCGCAAGCGGGCTTGGACGAGGCGGAGCGCCGCATCCGCGGAAACGGACGGTTTATTTGCTTCATCGCGCGGTTCTTGCCCGGGCTTCGGTCGCCGATCTACTTCAGCGCCGGCGCGCTCGGCATCCCGCCGTCCACCTACTTGGTGCAGGACGGGTTCGCGGCGCTGATCAGCGTCCCGTTCTGGGTCGCGTTCGGCTACGCGTTCGGGGGGCGCATCGAGACCGCGCTCGACGAGGCCCGGGGCGTCCAAGCGTGGATCTTGGCAGGGGCGACCCTGATCGTCATCGGCTATGCCCTACGTAGGTGGCGTCGACCGAACGCCACCCCGAGCGCGGAGGCTCCATCCGCGCCCGCTCCCAAGGAGAACCCGCCGCGTGAGCCCGCAGACGGATAGCACCGAAGCCGACGCCGAGATCTCGGCCTTGGTGGCGCTTGGGTGGCAGGCGTCCTCGGCGCGTGGTTGGGTCGCGCGCCTCCGCGGAGGTGGGACGGCGGCTGCGGTCGTTCGGCCCGCAACGGTGGGCGACGGCATCCACACGCTCGACGCGGCCCAGCGCGCGTCGTTGGCGTCGCTGGGGCGAGAGGTCGCGGCCACGACGGGCGCCTTCGTGCCTGCCTCGGGTGCGGCGACGCGGATGTGCGAAGCGCTGGTCCGCGCGCGCCGCGGCGAGGCGATGGGTGCAGAGGATGCTGCTTGGATCCAACGTCTTCGAGATGGTTGGGCGACGCTCCCGTTCGCGCCTGCGCTCGCCGCGCTGGGGGTCGGGCATGGAAGGGATCCGATCGCGGCGATCGTCGATGAGGACGGACTCGGCCTGCCTCGGCGACCCAAGGCGCTGGTGCCGTTTCATGACGCGACCGACGCCTCACCGCTCGCCGTTCACGTGCGCGACGCCCGACTGCTCGGGCTCGCCGGGCTCCACGTGACGGCGTCCGAGGAGCATGTTTCGGCCTTTGAGGCCGAGATGGCGGCGTCGGTCGCTCGCGGCGGCCCGATCTCGGTCGCGGTGTCGACCCAAGATCCCGCCACCCACCTGCCGGTGCTCGGCGAAGATGGGCGACTGGTTCGCGGGCCCGACGGTGCGCCGTCGCTTCGTCCCGGGGGCCACGGCGCGCTGCTTGCCAACCTCGCGCATGCCGTCGAGGCCGGGGGGTGGTCGCACGCGATGGTGCGCAACGTCGACAACACCGCGCCGGTCGAGGCCGCGCGCGAGCACGCGGCGTGGCGCTGGGCGTTGCTCGGGCTGGTCGTGCACCTCGAACGCCTTGCGGACGCGGCGTTGAGCGATCCGGCTCCGCGCGCCGAGCTCGCGGCGTGGATGGGGTTGGACCCAGCCCGGGTGTTGGAACGGCTCGACCGGCCGTTCCGCGTGGCGGGCATGGTGCCGAGCCAAGGACAACCC
>JBEIFN010000576.1:0-2153 GCA_040382435.1 Alphaproteobacteria bacterium | reverse complement strand
CGTGTCGGAGAGCACCGCGCCCCTCAAGGCGACGCCGCCACCACCGCCGCCGGCGCCGCCGACCGGCGCGTTGAAGTCGTTGTCGTTGAACGACCAGCGGATCTGCTCGAGCAGGTTGACCTTCATCGAGAAGTTGCCGTCGGCCGACGACAGGAAGAAGCCGCCGTCGTACCCGGCGGCGGCGGCGCCCTGGAGGCTTGCGCGCGTGTCGGCGTCGGCCAGGACATCGGTCACGATGCCGCGGATCTCGGCCGCGCGCTCCTCGGTGAGCCAGTTGGTGGCGCCACCGTCGGCCGCGGACTTGAGCGCGGCAACCTCGCGCCTGAGCTCGGCAAGCTGGGCGCGGGGCGTGTCGGAGTTCGTGGCGGGGGACGACTGCGCGGTCGCCGACGCGAGCGTCGTCATGGCGAGTGCGGCGGTCGCGGCGAGGGCGACGCTGGTCGATGTACGCATCTGTTCTGTTCTCCTCGATGGTGGAAGCACCTCCCGCCGGGACGGGCGGGACGGGGCGCACGCGGTGCGCGGGCGCAGCGTACCGCGAGGGGCGTGCGTCCACTGTTCCGCCGGCTTCTCCTGCACACACCGACGTCGGATCGTGACCTCGGGTGGAGCTGGGCGGCACGGCCCATGTCGACACCGCCAGCGCCGCCGACGAGTCCACCCCCTCCCCTGCGCGATCCCGAAGAGCCAAAACGAAAATCGGCCGCCCCTTTCGGGGCGGCCGACTGAGCCTATGTGAGGTTCGGGGCGCGAGGTGCCGTGAAGGCCGTCGCGGGAACCCGAACTTCCGGGTGGATGCCGTGCTCTGTCAGAGTCTTGTGAGACTCGGATCAGAAGCTGAACGACATCTGAGCCTGGAGGAGCCACTCGCCGTCGGCGGTACCGGAGTTGGTCCAGCCAGCGAACTCAGCGCCACCGGGGACGGCGTCGAACGCGTAGCCGAACTCGAGACCGAGCTTGGCGGTGTTCTTGGCCATGTACCAGTTGCCACCCACGACGAGGGTGTTGAGCTCCGAGCCGCCATCCGGCTCGTAGTTCTCGTAGCGGGCGACGGCCTCGAAGTCGTCGGCGAGGAACACGCCGCCGGCAACGGTGAAGCCGGTGGCCTCGTCGGTGACGGCGCCGGTGTCGGCGTCGGTCATGTAGTAGGCAGCCGCGATGTTCGCGCCGCCGAAGTCGACGGTGGCGTCGACGGTGAGGAAGCTCGGGGTCTCGTCAGAGATGTCCGAACGCTCAGCCGCGTAGCCGATGCCGACGAGGGCGCCGAAGCCCTCACCCTTCCAGGACTGGCCGTCGTTGAACTGCGCCCAGTCGCCGGAGAGCTTGTACTCGCCACGGATCGCGAACGCCCAGTCGGCGTTCGGCGAGGTGCCGTTCCAAGCCTCGTTCGCCTCGCCGATGGCGTTGACGTACGCAGCGTTGAAGCGGAACTGGTCGGCGGCGTAGCCGAGGTTGAGGCCCTGGCCGTAGCCGGTGCCCATGAGGGTGTTCACGACCGAGTAGTCGTTGAACTGGAGGTTGCCAGCGTCGATGCCGTACTCAGCCGAGAACGGAAGCTTGAACTGGCCGACGGTGAGGCCCCAGCCGCTGCCGAGGTCCTTGGTGACGTTCACGTCCGACAGCTCGCCAGCGCCGAAGTTCTCGTTGCTGTTCGAGTAGCCGAAGTAGTAGCCGACCTTGTAGCTCCAGCTCGAGTCGACGATGTTGCCACCGAAGGTGAGGCGGGTGCGCTTGTTCTCGAAGCCGTAGGCCTGGGTGGTGTCGTTGTCGTTGAAGGTCCAGCGGATCTGCTCGAGGACGTTGATCTTCATCGAGAAGTTGCCGTCCGACGACGAGAGGAAGAAGCCGCCGTTGTAGCCCGAACCAGCCGCGCCCTGGAGGCTCGAGCGGGTCTCGGCGTCCGCGAGGACGTCGGTGACGATGCCGCGGATCTCGGCAGCGCGCTGCTCGGTGAGCCACTGGCCACCCTGGGCGCCCTTGAGCTGCGCGATCTCAGCCTTGAGCTCGGCGATCTGCGCGAGCGTCTCGTTGTTCTGCTCGGCGCCGAAGGCCGCGCCACCAACGGCGAGGGTCGTGACGGCGAAGAAGCCGACGGTCTTGGTGAGACTCATGTATGAAACTCTCCGTACTAGTTGTATGGCCGGATATCTCCG
>JBEIFN010000575.1:0-2155 GCA_040382435.1 Alphaproteobacteria bacterium | reverse complement strand
GGCCGGGGCCGCCCACGCCGAGGTGTGGTGCCGGGTCCGCCAAACCACCCGTTTCTGCGACGGCACCGACACGCCGCTCCCCACCGAGACCGCGGCCGTCCTCAGCGTATGGACCCACGATGGCCGTCGTGGTGTCGCGACGGGCGTGGCCGACGCCTCGCTCGCTGAGGTCGCCATCGCAGGCGCAGCGCCCTCCCCCGTGCGGCCCCATCCCCATCTCCCCGTGCTGCTCCCCGGACTCGGGCTGGTGGATGCGCGCAACGTCACGGACGCGATGGTGCACGAGGCCCTCGAAGAGATCGACGCCGACGTGGTCGGTGTCGGCGCCAAGACCGTCCGGGCCACGATCGACCGCATCGAGGACGAGACCGCCTGGGCGTCCCTCAGCCTCGGGAGCGTGCGGGAGCCGGCGCGCGCATGGCAACTCGACCTCGAGGCCGCCCCTGCCGGAAAGGGCCTCGCCCACCGATGCGCCACCTCGACCCGAACCCGCAGTTGGGCCACGTTGGCCTCGCTTCCCTACGGTCAGACGACCGGGAGACGCGCGTTGCAGCGAGCATCAGCCCGCGAGACCGTGGTGGAAGCTTGCCCGGTGGTCTTGTTGCCCGCCGCCTCCGCCGCGCTGCTCCGCTGGCTGGCCGGCGAGGTGGTGTTGGCCTCAACGGGCGCGTCGCCCACATGGCTCCGCCGGGGCGAGCAAGCGGTCCACAACAAGGTGCACCTGCGCGACGATGGGTTGACCGTCGCCGGGCTGCGCACGAGCGCGTTCGACGCCTTCGGGGACCCGCCCCGCGCGCGCCAGCTGTTCGCGGAGTCTCGGTGGTGCGATGGCTACGCAGCACCCGGTGACGCAGCGGAACCGCGCCCCACGGGCCATGTCGCGTCGAACGGGCGGCTGCGCGCGCGAGGACTCGCGATGCCCGCCGGACTGCGGTCTGTGCACGCGCTCCACGCCGAGATCGGCGGTCCGATGCTCCGGATCGAGCACCTCCCGCCGCTCGCCCCCAGCGCCGAGGCACGCGTCGTACCGCTGTCGGGCACCCTTTGGCAGGGCACACGGGACGTCGGCGCGTTCCGGGAGCAGCCCTTCTGGATCGACCCCATCGTGATGGTCCGCGAGATCCTCGCGGTCTCGTCCGAGACCGACCGGCACGGCGAAGTCGACGCCCCCGCCCTCGTGGTCATGGGCGTCGCGCCGGCCGGCAGGCGCTAGCGCGCGACGACCCGCCAGCGGATGTCGCCCGTTCCGACGCGCCCGCGGGGGTCGTCCGGACCGATGACCACCACGGCCGACCAAGCATCGACGGTCTCACGCCACCAAGCCCGCGCAGCGTCCGCATCGAGGTCGAGCGGTCGCACGCGGCAAACGTCGGCGTCGCGGGTCAGGTGAGACCATGCGGCGGCGTCGGTGGCCTCCGCCTCGGTGCATGCGACGTCCAATCCCGGCGCGGAGGAAGGTGTGTCCCGCCGTGCCTCCGCGGCGGTCCACGCCGCCGCCAAGTCGTCTCCGTCCGCTTGAACCCACCAAGCGGCGGCTCCGGAGCGACCCGCGACGAGGCCTGGCAGGGCAAGGTCTGTCCCCCAAAGCCACGCCTCCACGACCATCCGCTGCGGCTCGCCCGCCGAAGCCGGGAGCACGCCGCCAAAGCCCACAGACGTCGACCCCGGAGTTGGAACCCACAACCCCTCGCGTCCGCTCGGCCGGGGCGCGCGCGCCGCCGGCCGGTCCGGCGGCATCGCGCGCGACAGCGGGTCCAACGCCTCCAACAGCGCACCGTCCGTGGCGGCCGCGCTCGGCGTCCTACCGATCCACACCGCACCGCGCACCGCCGTCGTCCGCCACCAAGCATCGAGCGCGGACGACGTTGGCACCTGTCCTCCTGCCACCCCTTCGACCCCCGACGTCGCGCCCGCCCGCCCTTCGAGGACGAGCCCGTCGATCCAAGCGCGCGTCCGGTCCGGGCTCGCCGAGAGCGCCGCGGCCTGCACCTTCGACGCCTCGTCGGCGAGGCCGCCGACGACCTCGGGACGCCAGCGCGGTGTCGCGAGCACGGTTCCCAAAAAGCGCGCACAGGCGAGTGCAGCGTCGGCACGACAGCGAAGACGCAGGGCGAGTGTCTCCGGCCCCGACTGAACCCTCCATTCCCGCACCGCG
>JBEIFN010000574.1:0-2156 GCA_040382435.1 Alphaproteobacteria bacterium | reverse complement strand
GCCGTCCCCGGAGTAGCCCGGGAAGCCACGGGTCTCGGTGGTCTCGGCGGTCGTGGGGTTGCCGTCGAAGTCCCCCGTCCGGGTCTCGACCTTACCGACGACGCGGTCCACCAAACCCGTCTCCAGGTCGATGGCCCGGATCAGGTGGTTCTCGGTGTCGGCGATGAACAGCTTGCCGTTGGCGAGCGCGATGCGGCTCGACGGGTCGGCCGCCTGGCCCACCGTGGCGTGGAAGCGGGCGAGCTCCTTGGGACCACCGTCGCCCTCGTAGCCGGGCCAACCCTTGATGTCGGTGAGCGGCGAGCCGTCGGGCTTGGTGCCGATGGTGCGCTCTTCGACGATGCCTGCGAAGGTATCGATCACGCCCTCAGGCGAGATGCGACGCACCACCTGATTCGCTTGGTCCATGATGTACATCGTGCGATCCGCATCGAACGCGAGGCTCGACGGCAGGTCGAGGAACGCCGCGGCCGCGGGCCCACCGTCGCCACCAAAGTCTCGAGCGCCCGTCGCGCACTCGGTGCGAGCGAGGTTGTTCGGAAGATCGACGCGGACGATGCGGCTGTTGTGCCAGGCCGCGACGAACAGGATGTTGTCGTCGACCGGGTCAAACGCCAGATCCGTCGGGTGGTTGAACGCAAAGTCGGTGGCCGGCCCCTCCGGCAACGGCAGGCCTTCTGAACCGGCGACGCCGTCGCCGAGCATGCCGGAGCCCGCGATCGTGGTCACGAAGCCCTCTTCGTCGATCCGGCGAATGCGGTGGTTGTTGAAGTCGATGAACACAAAGCGCCCGAGGCTGTCGAAGATGCCGTCCTGCGGGAGGTAGGTGTTCGCCTCCAGGCGGAACGCGCCCTCTTCCGAGAACATCGCGGTCTCGGGCACACCGAGCCACGTGCAGATGTCCCCCGACGTGTCGGAGCAGGGGTCCGCGGGGCCGCACGCCACCGCGAGCGGGGCCAGAAGGAACAAAAGGGAGTGACGCATCCGGGTCTCCTTCAGCGCGCGATGACGCGGAAGCGGTGGTTGTAGGTATCGGCCACCACGAGGTTGCCATCGAGATCGAGGTCGACGCCCATCGGGCGGAAGAACGTGGCGCTCAGCGCGTCGCCGCCATCGCCAGCGCGACGTTGGGCGTCACAGATACGCGGGTGCACCGAGAGCGTGGCGTCCATCGCCACCCCAGCGGCGACGGCCTCGTCCTCGCACGTGGGATCGCCAGTGCCCGCGAACGTCGAGACGGCACCGGTGGTGACGTCGATCGCGCGGATCACGTGGTTGTTCGCATCCGCGACGAACAGCGTGTCGCCGTCGAGCACGAGATCGGTCGGGAAGTTCAGCCGCGCCGCGTCACCCACCGCGTCGGTGTAGCCGGGCTCGCCCCAGCCGCCTGCGAGGACCGAGATCGTGCCCGAGGCCAGATCGAGCGCGTGGATCACGTGCCGCTCGGTGTCGGCGATGTACATCACCGAACCATCGGCGTTGAGCGCCATCGCGCCGCCAGGCTCGGGGTTGCTGTTCTTCGGGAACGAGAAGCACACATCGAGCGCGTTGCCCGACTGCGCAGTGCACGCCTCGGCGTTGGCCGGGTCGTTGCCCTTGAGGCCCTTGCCGGCCACCGTGCGGATCGTGCCGTCCTGACGGTTCCAGTACCGGATCCGCTCGTTGCGCATGTCGAGGATGAACACGTTCTCGTCGGCGTCGAGCGCGACCTCCTTGACCTGGTTGAGCAAGCAGCCCGTGTCGGGCACAGGCGCGCCGCGATCGTCGGCAGGCTCGGCCGGCGCCATGCCCGCGCCCGCACCGAGCACCACGTGGACCAACCCGGTCGCCGGATCCCACGTCCGCAGCTTGTGCGTGTGCCAGCTCGCCGAGAGCAGGATGCCGTCGGCCTGGTAGACTTGCATCGTCGGGTGGTTGAGGTTGACCTCCAGCCCGGGCGCGCCGAACTCGGTGCTGTCGAGCCGCCCCGGGTCGCCGTCCCCCAAGAAGTCGGTGCCCATGATCGTGGTGATCGTGCCGTCCTCGGCGACCTCTCGCAGCTTGTGGTTGTTCCAGTCCGCGATGACGGGGAGCCCGTACGGCGAGAACGTCACGCTCATCGGGAACGAGAACATGGTGTCGAGCTTGTCGTTACCCTCACCGTTGTAGCCGTTGTC
>JBEIFN010000573.1:0-2156 GCA_040382435.1 Alphaproteobacteria bacterium | reverse complement strand
GTTCGGCGACGTCGAGCTCGGCGAGGATGTAGCCCATGTCGCAATACGGGCTGCTGTCGGACATCCCCATCTCCCGTAGGCGCGCGCGGCGGATCACCTGCAACGCCACGGGATCGAGCGTGAGCGCAAAGACGCGCCGCGGGTCGCAGCGGTACAAGGCCTCGGGCACGGGCCGCTCCATCACCAGCGGCTGGTTGCCCACCTTGAAGCCCTTGTGAGCGAGGAACGTCGACAGCGGCGTCTTTCCGGTGCGACTGACGCCGACGAGCACGATGTCGGCGCCCACGAGCATCGACCCGTCCTTGCCGTCATCGGCGCGCACCGTGAACTCAATCGCCTCGATGCGACGGTAATAGCGCGCATCGGCGCGGTGCAGCAGCCCGGGCACCTCGACCGGACGACGTTCCAGGAACGCCTCCAGCTCGCTGAGCAGCGGGCCGAGCACATCGTGGTGTCGCACATGGTGCTCGCGCGCAAGCCTCGTCGCGTCGCGTCGCATACCGTCTTGCACCAACGTGCTCACGACGAGCGCGCCCTGCCGCGCGGCGTGCTTGAACACGGCCTCCAGCTGGGCGACGGTCTTAACGAGGGGAAACAACTCGGGCTGAAGGTCGCGATCCGAGAACTGCCGCAGGGCCGCGCTGAGCACGCGCTGCGCGGTCTCGCCGGTGCCATCGCTCACGACCACGACCGGCTCGACGCCCTCGCTGCGCTCCATCGTGCTTCTCCCGCGTGGCACCGATAACGTACCGCCGTCCCCTGACGTTGAGGCCCGATGACCCCGTTCGTGTTTGGCATGCCCGAGCTGAAAGCCGTGCTGCTCGCCCACGCCATCATCCTCACGGTCGCGGTCGTGCGCTACGTCGTGCTGCCGCGATGGCGCGCCCGACGGTGACCGCTAGGGCGCGTTGCGGGCATGGATCAACGCCAACCCACGCAGCGTGAGGTACGGATCGACCTCGTCGATCGTCTCGGAGTCCGGCGCGAGCAGGTTCGCGAGGCCGCCGGTGGCCACGACGCGCGCCGGGCCGCCCACCTCGTCCCGGCACCGACGGACCAGGGCGTCGACCAGCCCGACGTAGCCGAAGTACAGGCCAGACTGGATCGCATGGACGGTGTTGCGTCCGATCGCCGACGCAGGACGAGCCACCTCGACACGCGGCAACTTGGCGGTGCGGCTGACGAGGGCTTCCTCCGAGATGCGAAAGCCGGGCGCGATGGCCCCGCCGATGTATTCGCCCTCGGCGTTCACACAGTCGACCGTCGTGGCCGTGCCGAAGTCGACGATCAGGATCGGGCCGCCCCATCGCTCGAGCGCCGCCACGGCGTTCACGATCCGGTCAGCGCCGACCTCGCGGGGGTTGTCGGTTCGGACCTTGATCTTGGTCTTGAGGTTGCGGCCGACAACCATCGGGTTGTCGATCTTGAGGTAGGTGCGACAGGCCTTCTCGATCTCGAAGACGACGGTCGGCACGACCGAGCAGACGATGGCGCCAGCAAGGCTCCCCGGCCCGTAGCCCCGATGCGCGAGGGCCTGCATCAGGAAGATCCCGACCTCGTCGGTGGTGCGCGGCCGCGTCGTCATGCGGATCTGCGCCTTGACCTCGGTGCCGTCCATCACACCGATGACGGTGTTCGTGTTTCCGACATCGACGACGAGAATCACGGGCTCCTCCGGGGCGAGGCCCCGTAACCGGGTCGCACACGGCTTGTCGTGGTCGCATGTCCGACCTTGCCGCTCCCGCCTGGACCCGCGATGGGGTGGCATGCTCGACGCGCTGTTTCATCCCGCCACCGCCGAATGGTTCGCGGACGCCTTCGAAGCGCCGACACCCGCGCAGAGTGCCGCGTGGGCGCCGATCGCGCGAGGCGAGCACACGCTCCTCGTCGCACCCACGGGTTCGGGAAAGACGCTGTCGGCCTTCCTCGTGGCGTTGGACAGGCTGCTCCATTCGCCGCCGCCCGTGGACGTCGCGGGCCCGCGGGTGCTCTACCTGTCTCCCCTCAAGGCGCTCGCGGCCGACATCGAACGCAACCTCACCGCGCCGCTCGTGGGCATCGCCCATGTCGCAGGCCGCCGCGGCTCGGTCGTACAGCCCGTCCGGGTCGACGTCCGCACCGGCGACACCGCGGCCGATGTGCGACGCCGCCAAGCG
>JBEIFN010000572.1:0-2158 GCA_040382435.1 Alphaproteobacteria bacterium | reverse complement strand
CGGCCGCCATCATCGATGTCGCGTTCTGCAGGACCTGCACATGTCACCCGTAGATCGGGCCAAGGTCATCGGACGGCGGAGGCGCCACCGGCTTGACCATGGCGAAACTATGCTCAGGCGTCGGAAACGCGGCGGCGCGAACCTCGGCACCAAAGGCTTGGAAGGCTTGGACCGCGACGGTCTGTAGCTCGGCGTACCGTTTGACGAACCGCGGCCGGAACCCGAGGTCCAACCCCAAGACATCGTTGCAGACCAGCACCTGTCCGTCGCAGTCGGGGCCCGCGCCAATGCCGACGGTGGGGATGTCCAGCTCGGCGGTGATCCGGGCCGCCACCTCAGAGGGGACCCCCTCCAACACGAGGCAGAAGGCACCTGCGTCCGCGATCGCGCGCGCATCACGGAGGACGATCTCGGCGGCATCGGCCGTGCGTCCTTGCACCCGAAAGCCCCCCATCGCGTGTACCGACTGCGGCGTCAGACCCACATGGCCCACCACAGGGATCCCCGCTTCGACGATCTTGGCGACCGCAGGTGCGCTCCGTTCTCCACCTTCGAGCTTGACCGACTGCGCGAACCCCTCTTGCACGAGCCTTCCTGCCGAGCGCAGGGCCTGTTCGGGGTTCACTTGGTAGGACATGAACGGCATGTCCGCCACCAGGTGCGCGCGCGTCAGGCCACGGCTGACGCAGGCCGTGTGGTAGACCATCTGGTCAAGGGTGACGGGCAACGTGTCGCGCTGTCCTTGAATGACCATGCCGAGGCTATCGCCCACCAGCACCATGTCGGCGCCACCGGCGTCGACCAACCGCGCCATGGTCGCGTCGTAAGCGGTGATCATCACGATCCGCTCACGATCCGTCTTCATCTTGCGCAGCGCGGGGACCGTCAACCGGGACATACGCCCTCCTTCACCTCCCGGCCCAACAGGGGTCCAGGGGACAGAACCGACCATCACCCCACCGCGTGGCACCGCCCCGCACGCCCCCAAGCCCCGTCGTGGAGCACGGTTAGAAGGACGAGAAGGAAGGTGCTCCGTGTGGTGGACGCTGCTGCTCGCCTGTACCCGACTGGACGCGCCACCAACCCCCACGACCCCGCCCGGGCCGGATCACGACGTCGTCGGCGACGGCGGCGACACCTCGATCACGCTGCAACCGGGGCAACCTCTGGCGCGCCCCAGCACGTCCACGTCCCCGATCCGCTGGATGCTGCATGGCGGGGGCACCGAGGACGACGCCGTGTTTCAGGTCTTCGTACAGGCCGCTGGATTCGGCGACGTCGTGACGCTCAGCGCGCTCCCCGAGGACGATCCCGACGTCGACGCGTGGGACGCCTATTGGCTTGGCCTCGGCGCGCGGTCGGCCGTCACCGTCAACACGGCCACCGTCCCCGACGCCGACGATCCGCGACGCGCTGCCCTCGTCCGCGATGCCGACGCGCTGTTCCTGCGGGGCGGTGACCAAGCCCTGTACGTCGCGCGATGGTTCGGCCACGCGGTCGGCGAGGCCCTCGTCGACGCCTCCGCGCGCGGTGCGGTCATCGGCGGCTCATCCGCCGGGTGCGCCGTCCTCGGCGAACGCCTGTACGACGCCCGCGAAGGGAGCGTTGCGGCGTGGGAGGTCCTGCGCGACGGCCGCGATCCCTGGCTCACCTTCTCCGACAACCCCGGGTTCGGGATCCGAGGCGTCATCACCGACACACACCTCGGCGAGCGGGGCCGCCTGCCGCGGCTCGCGGTCCTGCTGGCCCACCAGCAGCTCGACCGCCCCGACGGCCGCTGGCAGGGGCTCGGCGTCGACACCCAGACCACCTTGTTCCTCCGCGAAGACCGGACCGGCTTCGTGGTCGGTGATGGCGCGGTCACCCTGTTGCGCGGCGGCGCGGCCGCGCTCCCCTCCGGGCAGCCGCCCGACCTCCGCAACGTCGCCTTGTGGAGCCTGCCCGCTGGGTACGAGGTCGATCTCGATGCCGAAGACCCCGTTGTGGCTCGACCGGCCTGGGTCACGCCGAGCCGAGCGGTCGGCAGCGCGCCGTTCGGCGAGACCGATCTCGACGGCGACTGGCTCGGGACGAACCAGGTCGGAGCCTGGCAGATCGAGCCTTGGGATGACCCCTACGCCGTCTTGGACGGAACCGTGCGCGCCACTGCCGGTACAGG
>JBEIFN010000571.1:0-2175 GCA_040382435.1 Alphaproteobacteria bacterium | reverse complement strand
TACACGGCGCTCATCCCGCCGCGCGCGACGAGGCGTTCGACGATGTACTCTCCGACGCGCTGCCCGACCCGCGTCTCAGGCGCGGCCGACGAGAGACGGTCTGTCACGGCAGGAGCTGGCCCACGCCGTCGTCGGCGCGGACCCAAACAGCGTTGTCGGGCGAAATGACGACGTCGTACACGACGCGCCCGGGCAGCCCTTGGCCGTAGGTGCGGCGGCTGAAGGCGAAGCCACCGTTGCCATCCGCGACGCCGACCGCCAAGCCAGCCGACGTACCGACGAGGACGCGGCCATCGGGGTGCACGGCGACCGCTCGCAGATCGGTCGACGGCAGGCCCGCCGACAGACCGAACTCAGTCACCGTGCCGTCCAGCGCGCGCCGGTAGAGGCCATCCGCCGTGGCCACGAAGAGCGTGCCGTCCAGCGTCACGGCCAAGTCGCGTACGTCCCCATTCCCCAGCGCGCCCTCACCGCGAACCACCGCCGCCCAGGTGGTCGCGACGGGGTCGAAGATGCCGACGCCGCTCGCGGTCGCGGCATAGAGCCGACCAGAGGCAAACTCGACCGCGCGCACGTCGTCCGCCGGGAGGCCCCGGTTGGTGCCCGCCGAGTTGAACAGCCGCACGTTCCCGCTCGAGATGCGAACAACGCCCTGAGCCGTGGCGATCCACACCGACTGCGCGGCCTCGACCGCGATGTCGCGCACGTCGCCGTCACCAAACTCCCGGATGCGGGTCTTGTCGAGGACAACCCAGTTGTCCGCCGTCAGCCGTCGTCCGATGCCGACGCCCTCGATCGCGCACCACATCTCGCCGCCATCAGGTGGCAGGTCGCAGGCGCGGAGCACGCCCCGAATCGACGCCGGCAACACGAAGGGCGAGACCAGAGGCGAGGCGCCTACGCCACCCGATGTGAGCGTTCGCGAAGCAGGCTCTCCCTCGACGAGGCCGGAGAAGAGCGGCCCGCCGTCCGGCCCGCGCGTGAGCGCAGCGACGCTGCCATCGCCGGGCAAGCCGTGGTCTGCGTCGAGCGTGCGCGTGATGCCCCCCACACCGTCGAGCAGCGACACACCCCCGATGTCGTCGGGCGCGGCGCCACAGACCGAGAACGCAAGCTCACCCGCCGCGTACTCGAGCGCGACCGACCGACCGCGAGCGGAGACAAGGCCCGCGTTCACGTCTGTGAAGACCGTCGTGATGCCCTCGCCCTCGGAGTTTTCGGCGATGGGTACCAGTCCCAGGCGGCGCACGAGCGCGCCTTTGGGCTGGCGCGCGCTGTCGGCGAGCGCGATCCACAGGTGGGTGCCATCGTGCGCGATGGTGCGCGCGAAGTCGCTGCCCGTCGAGCTCGGCCAGCCGCCCGTTGCGCGGCGGAGCGTCGACCACTGATTCGCGGGGCTCCGGACCGCGACGCCCTGCGGCGTGGCAACAAAGACGCTGCCATTCGCGAGCGCGAGGTCATTCACGCGGATGTCCGGGAGCTGGCCGCCCTGCGTCGTCACCGGGAAGACAAACGTGCCCGAGGCCTCTGAGTAGATCGACAAGCCCGCGGCCGTACCCACCCACAAGTTGGCCCCATCGTGAGCGAGCGCGCGCACCTGATTGCTCAGGAAATTATTGCCCGCCGCGGGCGCGGCGAAGCCGGTCCACGTCATCCCGTCTGCGCTGCGCCGCGCGATGCCATTCCCCTCGGACGAGACCCACACCTGACCGTTCACGCCGGTCACGATGTCCGTGATCGGCGCGCTCGGCAGGCCGTCCGCCGGCCGATACTGACGCACGGGCATGCCGTCGAGCGTGAAGACGCCGATGCCACCGTCCGTGCCCGCCCCCACCTCGTCCCCGACGCGGCGCAGGACACGCACGTTCAGCGCGGGCAGGTTCACGACGTCGAGCAGGCTCCACGACCCGTCTGCAGCGAGGATACGAATGCCCCCTTCGGTCGCGACCCAGACGCGCCCGCCCGCGCGCAGCGTCGACGTCGCGCAGGCCTGTCCGAGCTCTTCGGGCGTCCCGACGAAGGTCGAGAACAGGCCGTCGACCTCAACGAGGCCATCGGCGGTCGCGGCCCAGCGAGGGCCATCGGCGGGGCCGCTGACGTCACGGACATCGCTCGAAGGGAGCGCGGCGGCCGAGACGGGGTAGAGTCGGCCATCGGCGTCCACGCGGCGCAGAC
>JBEIFN010000570.1:0-2175 GCA_040382435.1 Alphaproteobacteria bacterium | reverse complement strand
GCCTCCCAACCAGCTCCCGGCGGTGGGCGTCGCGCTCGCAGTCGGGGCGGGCGCAGCGCGCGGAGGCCGCCCAGAGGAGGGTGGCCCCACCAGCTCACGCGCGTGGGTAACGGCGGCGACGAACGCGAGCGGCAGGGTCACGACCTCTCCGAAGCCGAGGAGCAAGTAGCCGGAAACACCCACCACAAGCAGCACCGCGTGAAGCCCAACGCTCGCGATCCAGTCCTTGGCGATCGCCGCCCAAGCCGCCGAGAGCGCGCGCATCGGATCGCGCTCGCCACGCGCCACGTACCACAACGCCGGCAGTGGGAGCGGTAAGAACAACAAGGCGGGAACCAGGAACACCGTCGCGCCCGCCATCACCGCAACGCCAGACAGCAAGGTCACCACCAGCGCGGGGCCAAAGGCGTCGAACCCTTGAAACCAGGCTTCCAAGCCGGCTGCAGCTCCTCCCTCCTCCTCGCGATCGACCGCGCGGAGCAGCCCGATGATCAACGGCCCGAGCAGGATCCCGGCCGTGGAGGACCCCAAGAACGCCGCGATGACAAAACCGCCGACCCACAACACCGGGTTGGACCAAAGCTTGGCCCACGCGGCTCGCAGTGCATGTTCGACCGACATCGTGACCTCTCGCGTCGACGATTCGCTCCCGCGACGCCAGACGTCAAGGCAGGCGCCGGGATACCCTGAGACATGCTCAGGTTCCTTCCCGTCGTCGTCACCGTGTTTGCGTGCGCCGCCCCCTGGGCGCGGAGCGGGTTGGCCGACCCGACGGCGACCGCCGCCGAAGCCGTCGCGCCCCCACCAGGTTCGGTGGATGCCCCCCGGACCACCCGCGACGCCTGCGACCGGCCCCTGCCCCTCGACGCCGTGGCGCCCGACGATGCGTTCTGGGCGAAGGTGACGCCCGGCGCCACGCTCGGGGCCGAAGGCGTAGGTTGGCGGTCCGGCTGTCCGTTGAGCCCATCGGCGTTCGCCGCCCTCACCTTCCCGTACTGGCAGTTGGCGGCGTTCCCTTCAGCCGACAGCGCGCCCCGCAAGGCCCAGGGGACGGTCATCGTCCATCGAGACGCCGTCGAAGCTGCGTGCCACGTGTTTGCCACGCTGTACGACCACGGCATACCGATGACCCAAGTGACCCCGGTGCAGGCGTTCGCCTCTCCCGAAGCGCCCAATGCGACCGGATCCGATGACGCCTCGATGGAGGCCAACAACACCTCGGCGTACAACTGCCGCGCGGCAACGGGGCGGCACCGCTACTCGGCGCACGCGTACGGCATGGCCCTCGACATCAACCCACTTTGGAACCCCTATGTCGGCCCCGACGGAAACGTCGAGCCGGGCACGGGGGCCTCCTGGGTCGGCAACGGCACCAGCGACCGACGTCCCATGGCCGCATGGGGCGGGCTCGGCGTGTTCACGCACCCCGAACACCCGGTGGTGCGTGCGTTTGCCGCCGAAGGTTGGACGTGGGGCGGCCTGTGGCGATCAAGGAAGGACTTTCAACACTTCACCGCCACGGGCCGTTAGCCCCCCTCGGGTTCAGCCCGTACGCACCCGGCGCCGCCGCCACGTGAGGATGCCGATCAGACCCAGGATTCCGGTCGGCGCTTGAGCGTTCGCACACCCGCCGCCGCACCCGGATCCGCGGCCCGCGTCTCCGGTGTCTTCGTCCGTCTCGGTGGGCACCGACGTAGGGTCATCGGGCACCGGCGGCTCGACGTCAACGCTCGCCGTGTCGAGGCGCGCCGTGTCGGACGTGTCGAGATCCACGCCGGGTGTCTCCGCAGGCGTGTCCGAAGGCGTGTCCGAAGGGGTGTCCGACGGCGTGTCCGACGGCGTGTCCGACGGCCCACCCATGGTTGCGTCGGCGCCGTCGCAGTCCTGGTCGACCCCATCGCCCGGGACGTCGTCGCGGCCGGGGTAGCGCGAGGGGTCTTGGTCGTCACAGTCGTCACCGTACGGCGACCCGTCGCCGTCCTCGTCGGTCCAGGGCGACCCACAGTCGTTGCTGCAGTTGTACACGTCCTCGCCGAGCGACCCGTCGCAGAAGCCATCCCCGCACACCGGGCCGCAGTCACTCGGACACGACCACGCGTCCTCGCCCGCGTACCCCGCGCACACCCCGTCACCGCACGACGAACCCCCGCAGTCGAGATCGCAGTTCGCGTATTC
>JBEIFN010000569.1:0-2176 GCA_040382435.1 Alphaproteobacteria bacterium | reverse complement strand
GACAACGACAACCGCGTCGACTTCCCGCTCGACCCCGGGTGTCAGTCGCGCGGCGACGACAACGAGCGCAACCCCGTGCCGCCGCCGCAGTGCGGCGACGCCATTGACAACGACAACGACGGCGTCTTCGACTACCCCGGCGACCCCGGCTGCTTCGCGGCGGGCGACCCGGCCGAGGACGATCCCGCGGTCGATCCCGAGTGCGCGAACGGCGTCGACGACGACCGCGACGGCGTAGCGGACTACCCGTTTGATCCGGGGTGCATCGCAGCCTCTTGGATCGACGAGACCGACGCCGAGATTCCGCCTGCCTGCTCAAACGGCCTCGACGACGACGAGGACGGGCTGCCCGACTTCCCGCGCGACTTCGGCTGCACGTACGCTGCCGATCCGAGCGAGGTCGGCGCCCAGTTCGCGCCCCAGTGCGGCAATCGGCGTGACGACGACATGGACGGCCGCGTCGACTTCCCGGACGACCCGGGCTGTCGCTTCGCCGCCGATAACGACGAAGTGAACCCGGGGCAGCTGCCGCCGCGCTGCAACGACGGCGTAGACAACGACTTCGACGGCGCGATCGACTTCCGCGACCTGGGCTGCTTCGACGGCGAGGACGACGACGAGGGCGACCCCGCCGACGTCCCGCTCTGCGGCAACGACGCGGATGACGACGCCGACGGCCTGCTCGACTGGCCCCTCGATCCCGGTTGTCAGGCGCGCGGCGACCTGACCGAGGACCAGAGCTGCCGACCCGAGCTCGACACGCCGCAGGTCTTCGCGGGGATGAACATTCTCGGCGCGACGCTCGAGGGCGGGGCCGACAACTTCTCGAACCGGTGCGGCGGTCGCCGCGCGCCGGACGCCGTCTATCGCTACGTCGTCGAGCAACCGGGGGATGTGACCTTCAGCGTCGACAACCCCGGGACAGACTTCCCCGCGGTGATCTCCGTCCGCAGCGACTGCGAGGAGCCGGCGTCGCAGATCGACTGCGCGGGCAACTTCGCGCGACCGACCCCGACTGTCACCGTGCGGGACGCGGAGCCGGGTGAGTACTTCGTGTTCATCGACGGCGGTGGTCCGGAGCGCCTCGTATCGCGCCGGCTGCCGGTCGCGTTGCCGGTCGACCCACGCGGCTTCGTGGCGCGGCAGGACGTGCAGGACGGCTGCGGCTGGTCGGACGCCGGCAACGATGCCTTCGACTGCTTCGGCGGGCGCATCTCGCTCAACCACGGTGGCGTCGATACGCCCATCTCGGCGGCGCTCGGCACGCGCGCTGTCGCGGCAGGCGGCTACAACGCCAACTTCACGAGCGAGTTCGCGGGCCTTGTGTGGCGCCTGCGGTTCGAGCCCGCCGCCGAGTTCGACGAGCGGCCGGTCACGATCACGCTCAACGGCAACTTGGGCAGCGACGGCGCGACGCGCGGCGGGGTGGTGCCCGTTCAGTTCAACGGTTACGGCTTGACCTATTTGCAGTCCTCGGACGGCGGGCCGGGCGACCCGCCGGTCGTGCATCTCGTCGTGCCGTCTGATCCGCAGCAGCAGGCGGCGGTCACCTACGCCCTCGCGGGCGAAATCGTGACGATCACGGCGGCCAACGTGAAGCTCCCGCTCACGATGTACTTCGCCGCGACGTACGCCGACCAGGCGGCCGTTGTGCAGTCTCTCCTCGCCGACCTTGAACTGCAGGCCGGCCCCGCTGGTCCAGACGCGCCGCGCTTCGGTCAGTTCGAGCTGAGCGTCCAGCAGAATTGAACGTCTTCGTTCAGCCGACGGGGCGCCGCATCGAGCCCTTCGGTGACACCCCGGGCGAGTCGCCGGTGATGAACCGGCCCCTCGCGACGTGGCAGGCGGAGGCGTTCGTCGCGGCGGGCCTCACGCGCGTTGACGCGCTGACGCCCCCCTGCCTCGTCGTGCCCGACACGCTTTTCACGACGGGCGGGGCGTTACGCGCGTTCGTCGACGGCGCGGCTGGGCGAGACGCCGTCTTCGTCCTCAAAGACTCTGTTCACGGCCGCGTCACGACACCCGTTCAGCCGGGTGTGACGCGCGTCGACACCGGCTGGCGCTTCGATGCGGTCCGCTGGGTGAGCGGTCGTGACGAGGCGCCGGTCGAAGTCGTCTTCGACCCGGACGAGCAGATCGTGAAGTTCACGCTCCCGCCGCAGTTCACGGGGGGTCG
>JBEIFN010000568.1:0-2177 GCA_040382435.1 Alphaproteobacteria bacterium | reverse complement strand
GAGCGGGCGCGACCGGTGGTGGCGGCGCGGGCGCAACCGCTGGCGCGTCGGCCAGGGCCGCGAGCGCGCGGGCGGCGGCGCTGACGGGCGCTGCCGCTTCGGGAGCAGGGATCGGATCCGGCGCCGGGGCGACGTCTGGAGCAGCGATCGGCTCCGACGCCGGGGCGACCTCGGAAGCCGGGGCGGCCTCGGGCTCGGGATCGTCGTAGGCCACGACCTCGCGCTGGATCGCCGGCAGGGCGGCAGCTGCGGCCTCATCGGCCGAAGGTCGGGAACCGCGGCGCGCGCGCGGCTTGACGGCCGCGATGGCCTCGCGGGCGTCTGCCGCGACATCCTGCTTCTTCCGTGCCATCTCGACCTCCGACGGGACGCAAGCGGCCCCGATGTCAAGATCGTACACGATGTTTGCCCCGAGCTGGGGCGTCGGCCTCAGATCCCGTTCGGGTCGAGACCGGTCCCCCGCACGGGAGCGAGCGTGTCGGCGTAGAGCAAGCAGGTCCCCGTCCCGCCCGGGTCGATCACGCCCCCACGGACGATCAGGTCGGGGGCGTCGCTCGCGTACGTGTTGCCTTGGTACAGGCTCGTCGTGAACCGCCACGTCACCCCATCGACGACGACGTCCTCGGACGCCCCGCACAGCCCCTTGTAGTCGCTCTCCATGATGCACTCGACCTCGTGCCCGCCGACGGTGGCGACGCCGCCCGGAGGGATCGTCAGGACGTCGCCGGCCGCAAAGCGCGACGCGAACGCCTCCGGGCAGCTCTCGAGGCCCGTGTAGGAGACGACCTCCCACACCTGCTCGTACGCTGGAGACGCAGGCCAACGCCCGGCGCAGTTGCTGGACGTGTCGTAGCCGTTGCACGGCAGGTTGCGGAACGTGAACGACCCTTCGAAGGTGGATCCCCCCGTACTCGCACCTTCCAGCGTACCCGCGTACACGAAGGGGAAGACGGTGTTCCCCGTCCACGTCACGTCGTCGACATGCAGCGTGATCTGGCTCTGTTCCGCGTTGTAGAAGTCGCCGCCGAGGTAGAGAAACCCCACCGTGTCGTACGTGCCCGGCTGCCCCGGGATGAAGTCGACCGAAAGCCCACGCTCCGCCGACGTCCCCCACTCGGAGAGGTACGGCCAACTGATCGATGCGACACCGAGCGAGTCGTACTGCCAGCCCTTGCCGCCGGCGTTCAACGACGTCTTGCTGCCGTCCGGCCCGGTGATCGAGAGCGAGAGCGACGGCGGGCCCGAAGCACCACACGCGACCATGAACAACGGCCAACCCCAACGACGCATACGCCCTCCCGAACGCGCTTCTTGTCTCGCCAGACGCGCCCCGGCGAGGCCCGCGGCGACGTCAAAGCCGTCCACGGAGGCTCGGAGCACGCTGCGAGCGAGGCTGACGTCAGGGTGCCGCCGTTGGTTGCGTCACCGACGCTCGAGCGCCGCGAGACGGGCTTCCAGCGACGCTTGCGTTGCCCGCAGCGCCTCGATCTCGCGCGCTTGCGCCTGGACCGTCGCCACCGCCATCGAGGCGAGGCCGTACACATCGACATGCTCGCCATCGAGCGCAGCCGCAGGGAGGGTCGGGCGGTCATCGAGGATGAAGCCCAAGCGCGCACGAGACGCCGGATCCGCGCCGTTGTACCGCCACGTCGCGAGCGGCAGGTCGAGCGTCGCGCGGCGAACCGCGTCCACTTCGTCCGACGTCAGGTAGTGGATGTCGTGCTTGTACTTGGCGCGCGAGACCGGGCACGCGCCGCCCGAGTCGCCCTTCGGATCCTCGGTCGCGCAGACGAGCCGGGTGTTGCAGTCGTCGCCAAGGTCGCACGTCGCGCCCGCCGTCGCGCATGCGACGCCCTCGACCTCCTCGCTGCATGCCGGGATCCCATCCGTCGGACCGTTGTAGCCACCGCACGCCGGGTCTCCGCACGTGCTGAACCAGACCGGCTCCGTAGGGGGCGCGTCGGTGTCGGGCGCTTCACCGCAAGCCAGGATCATAGGAAGGACGAGCCACGCAACCGACGAACGAAAACCACGCATGGGAACACCTCCAAGGCCTGCCGAGTTTGCCATACAGAGGCTCCGCTCGGGTGCTTGCGGCCTGCACACCGCGCCCCAGCCGCGCTAGAGCACGACCACCTCTCGGAGCCCCCGATGGCGCGACCCACCCTGTTCGTTCG